>CAJKBW010000001.1 GCA_905198295.1 uncultured Oscillospiraceae bacterium
CGGGAGGTTTCCATGTTGCGGTACACCGCGACGATCTGGCCCGGCGTGGTGTCCTTGGAACCCAGACCATAGCGGCCGGTGTACACCGGGACAGTCTCAAACTTGGAGCCCTTGAGCGCCGCGCACACATCCAGGAACAGCGGTTCGCCGATGGAACCCGGCTCCTTGGTGCGGTCGAGAACGGTGATGGTCTCCACCGTCTTCGGCATCACAGCCAGCAGGTGCTTGACCGAGAACGGACGATACAGCCGGACCTTGATCAGGCCGACCTTGTCGCCGGCAGCATTGAGGTGATCCACCGTCTCCTCAATGGTCTCGCAGACCGAACCCATCGCGATGATCACGCGCTTGGCGTCGCGGGGGCCATAGTAGTTGAACAGCTTGTAGTTGGTGCCGATCTTCTCGTTGACCTGATTCATGTAGGATTCCACAACGTCCGGAATCGCTTCATAATAGGTGTTGCAGGCCTCGCGCGCCTGAAAGAAGATGTCGGGGTTCTGCGCCGTACCGCGCTGCACCGGATGATCCGGGTTGAGCGCATGCTTGCGGAAGCGTTCCACCGCATCCCAGTCGAGCATGTCGGCGAGATCCTTGTAGTCCCACACCTGAATCTTCTGAATTTCATGGGAGGTGCGGAAGCCGTCGAAGAAGTGCAGGAACGGCACACGGCCCTTGATGGTGGACAGGTGCGCGACGGCGCCGAGATCCATGACCTCCTGCACGCTCGAGGAGCACAGCATCGCATAGCCGGTCTGGCGGCAGGCATAGATATCGGAGTGGTCGCCGAAGATCGACAGTGCATGGCTGGCCAGCGCACGGGCCGACACATGGATGACATTGGGCAGCAGCTCGCCCGCGATCTTGTACATGTTCGGGATCATGAGCAGCAGGCCCTGCGAAGCGGTATAGGTGGTGGTCAGCGCACCGGCGGCAAGGGAGCCGTGCACCGCGCCGGCAGCACCCGCCTCGGACTGCATTTCCGCGACCTTGACCGGACGGCCGAACACGTTATTCTGTCCGGCGGCGGCCCATTTGTCGGTCTCCTCCGCCATCACCGAAGACGGGGTGATGGGGTAGATGGCGGCAACGTCGGTGAACGCATACGATACGTGTGCGGCCGCGTTGTTGCCATCCATGGTTTTAAACTTTCTGGCCATTGGATATTGTCCTCCTTTAAGGATTAGAATGGTAGGATGAACAGAATCGAAAGCGGTCCGGCAAAGCGCAGAAAACAGCGCGGGATCCGGCTGTCCGGAGCCGGGCCGTATTCGATCCTGCTCATCCCAAGAGACATATTCCGCGCTTTTATTATACTACCACTTTCCGCCCATTGTTGTAAAGGAAAAAATCGTCTCATTTTCACCTTTAATTGCGATGGAATTTCATGGACATTTTCAAAAAGCTGCGAAAACCGGCAAAAACGGGGGCATTTCCGACGTGGGTCCCGGCAGCACGCCAAATCGCACCGCTTCTTGGTTTTTTCACCCCCTGCGCCGGGAATTCGGCTGCAAAAAGATTTGACAAGCGGCCGTATTGCCGATATTATTAGTATTATACTTTTTGGGCGTTTTTACGCCCCCAAAGCAGACGGATTTAAAAACCGCGCGGAGAACCCGCCGCGGCCATATATGTCTGCTTGCCAAAAAAGGGCCGGCCTGCCGCCCGAAAAATGAAAGGGGAACTCATCCCAATGCCTGACCCTGCGCCCGACGGTAATTTACTGCTGGAGATCCTGCTGCTGATCGTCCTGATCCTCTGCAACGCTTTTTTTGCGGCGTCCGAAATTGCGATCATTTCGCTCAACGACGCCAAAATCCGCAAGATGGCGGAGGACGGACACAAAAAAGCCAAACAGGTGCTGAGGCTCACCGCGGACTCCTCCAACTTCCTGGCCACCATCCAGATCGGTGTCACCCTGGCCGGGTTCCTGACCTCCGCGACAGCGGCACAGTCGCTCGCCGGCCCGCTCGCCAACTGGTTTGTCGGCCTGGTGCCTGCGCTCGAACCGCACGTTGCGGTCATCCAGAATGTCAGCGTGGTCGTCGTGACCATTCTGATGTCGTATTTTTCGCTGGTGTTCGGCGAGCTGGTGCCCAAGCGCATCGCTATGCAGAAGGCGGAAGCGCTCTCCTTTGCCTTTATCGGCGTGCTGCGCGGCGTGGCGATCGTCACCCGCCCGTTCGTCAAATTCCTGTCGCTGTCCACCAACCTGGTCGTGCGTCTGTTCGGCATCGACCCGCACGCGGACGAGGAAAACGTCACCGAAGAGGAAATCCGCATGATGGTGGATGTCGGCGAGGAAAAGGGCGTCATTGAAGGCGTCCAGAAAGAAATGATTAACAATATCTTCGAGTTCGACGACATTACCGCGGAAGATATCATGACCCCCCGCACCGACGTGGCGGCGCTCGACATCGAGGACGGCATTGCCGAAGCCCTGCGCATCGGGGTGGAGGAAGGCTATTCCCGCCTGCCGGTATACGAAGACGATATCGACAACATCATCGGCCTGCTGTATATCAAGGATCTGCTGCCCTATGTGGGACAGGAAATCCCGAAGGATGTTTCCATCCGCCATCTGCTGCGGGAAGCGTTTTTCATCCCCGGCACCAAAAAGTGCGGGGAGCTGTTCTCCGAAATGACCGAAAAGCACATCCAGATGGCCATCGTGGTGGACGAATACGGCGGCGTCGCCGGCATCGTGAGCATGGAAGATCTGCTGGAATCCATTGTCGGCAACATCCAGGACGAATTTGACCACGAGGAAGAAGAGGTCATGAAGCTGAGCGAAACCGCGTTCGACGTGGATGGCTCGATGAGCATCGAGGACCTCAGTGAGCTGCTCGGCGTCAAGCTGCCGGAAGGCGAATACGATACTATTGCCGGCTTTATCATGGATCAGCTCGGCCGCATCCCAGCCGATGGGGAGCAGCCGGAGATCACCTATGAAAACGTCACTTTCCGGGTTATGCAGGTGGAGGACCGCCGCATCGACCGGGTACATGCAGAGGTTACTCCGCTGCCCGAAGATCCGGAAGAAGACAAGGATAAGCCGGACAAAAAGGCGGATAAGGACAAACCGGAAAAGTCTCACAAAGAATCCGGCGAAGACAATAAATAAAAAAAGTCCGGCGTTTTTAGGTGCGCACCTTTTTAGAAGAAACAGCTCAGCGGAACTCGTTCCGCTGAGCTGTTTCTTCTAAAGCGGCGAAACCCGGCTTGGATTCTCCGCTAATGGCGCGCCGCTTTTGCGTCGGGCTTTTTTCTATTCCGCAGTAAGGCTCAGCAGCGCTTCCCGGCCGCTGACGCTGTAGGAAAGGGTAAAGTATCCGTAAATCCCCAGCTTCCGTGCCAGATGAAGGCCGGTTTCATCGGAAATAAACCAGTCCAGAAAAGCATCCATGTCCCCCTGCGCAAGGTATACCCGCGCGGTGCCGTCGCCCTGCTGCAGGAGTGCCGCCACTGCGGAGAGGTCACAGCCGGCCAGCAGGCCTCCGCTGCGCACAAAATAATTCGCTTCGTCCGCCGTGCACACCGGCACCGTGTAATCATTGCCGGTAATGCTGTGATCCTCCTCCACCCGTGCGGTGGTCAGGCCGAAATATGCATAGCTCAGGTAATCCTGATCATCCCAAGTGATATCGAAATGATACGGCTGTCCGTCGATATAAGCGATGGTCCAAGCGTGGCCCTCCGATTCACCGCTGGCGGGATTCTCGCTTTCCCCGTACACCATCAGCGTACGGATACCGGCCCTGTGCAGCAGGTACTGGAACGCCCGCGCATAACCGTCGCACACTGCAATCCGGTTGAACAGCGCACCATAAGCGGTGTGGATATATGTCCCGCCGGTGGCCTCATCACCGTAGGTCATCCACCCGCACAGTGCATCATGGATCCGCAGCACACGCTCGTATTCGCTGAGGGAATCTCCCACGCCGACCAACAGCTGCACAGCGGCGTCCTCCATAGCCTGCTGCTTTTGCAGCAGCGCCTCGCGATGACGCATACTATAGCTGGGTTCGAGCTTGCTGACCCACTCCCCCTCGTGATAGTAGCTGTATCCGCCCAGCCAGAAGTGCTGCGGAAAATCGCTGCGGTAGCAGGCATACACCATCGGCAGTTCATCCACCGTAACCGAGTTTTCCCCATCGTACAGCTGGATGCTCTCTTCACATTTTTCCACCCCGGCCGCCAGACGGTAATAGGCATCCACCAGACGGTCCGCACCGGGCTGACTGCGCAGATACACGAGCCCGCCGTAGTCGGCGCGCGCAAGCGGCGTCAGACCTTCAACCGCCGGCGGATCCTCGGGCGGGGCAACCGCTCTGGACGCGGCCTGTGACGATGCCGTTTCGCTCTGTGCACCGAAAAAGCCATCGATAGGAATCATCACCGAAAAACAGCCGGACAGTGACAGCGCCGCCGCCAATAACAGCGCCGACAGGCCGACGCGCATTCTGCCGCCGAATGACACGATGCATTCCCCCTTGTGCGGAATTCTTTTCAGTATAGCACGTATGTCAGAGAGCGGCAAGCGAAAAAGGGAGAAAGCGCCCGGCACATCGTCCGTGTCAGCCAACCGGTTTTTCCCCAGCACCAAAAAAGGGGCTCCCCGCCAAAACGGGAAACCCCTTTGATTTAAAAGGCCAGTGTGCCGGTTTCATCCTCCAGCAGAATCAGAATCTGTTCCTCCAGTCCGGTTTCCACGTTTACATAAACCAGCACCGTTTCCCCTTTCTTGCCGGTACACGCGAATTCGTAACAGAACACCTCCCGAGTATTCTCCGCCGGAATCAGCACCAGCCGCCCATCTCCTTTCGGAGTGAGGTTGCGGCTCAGCTTCGCCTGAGCGTCGGCAGCGGAGAACTGCGGCGCGGGCAGGCTGCGGGCAGAGTGGTTGACGATATACCCGGTTGCCTCAAACAGTACCACATCTCCGTTATCCATCGCCACGCCCAGTTTGATGAGATCGGGATAATAAACCACACCGTCTTCTTCGCAGGCAAAATTGATCGTCATCACACCATTATTCAGGGCAAAATAGGTGTAGGTGAATCCCTCATAGCCAAAGGCTGCGAGTGCTTCTCTGCCCCGCTGCAGCGCCTGCTCGGTACTCAGCGCCGCTTCCTGAATGGTACGGTAGTCAGCATAGGCAGAGAGGATGCCGCCCTGTTTGGTCACAGTGGCACGCGCGGTCCCGCCGGCAAAAACGTAGCAGGGCAGCTGGCCGGCTGCTTCACCATCCGCCTCCAGACCGCTTTGTCCGGTCAGGCGTACCGCTGTATCCAGTGCTTGTTCGACGCTGACCTCCTCCCGTCCGTCCAGCAGCTTCGGTTCCTGCTCGAGCAGATGGTCGGAGAACGGCCCGTCGTAAATCAGGGTGGGATAATCCTCGAACCCCTCCTCCATACCACGGAAGCCGGACGAAATTTCCGGCAGGGCGGCCGTGCCGTCTTCATAAAGGTTCGCCACCCTGGCCACCTCACCGAACACCATCTGCCCGCCTTCCAGATCACTTTCCATCTGTGCGAGGGCGTCTGCCAGGGAGGAAGCATAACCCGAAAGCTGCTCCAACGCCGCCAATTCCTCGTCGGTAATGCGGCCGCCCTCCGCGACCCGGTTCACCAGCGCGGTGCAGAAGCTGCCCACCTGTGACAAAAATTTATAGGTTCCCGACAGCTCGTTCCCGCCGCTCGGCAGCTGAGCGAGCGCCATTTTCGCCAGTTCGGCATCCTGCCGCAGCTTCGCGGACAGCCCCTCCAGTTGGTTCGGCGAGGTGGCATACTGCCCTTTTTCCAGTGTGATGTCGATATTGCCGATATACTCGGTCAGTTCGCCGAGCGCGCGCTGATAACCGTATTCAATGGTCGTACGGTTGCGGTAAGCCAGGGTATAACCGATGGCTGTGGATGCCGACAGTGCCACAATCAGCGCCGCCGTATAGCTGATAATCCGCACCCAGCCACGCCGGCTCAGCCGTCTTTTTGATCTGGTCATAAAATTTCCCGCCCTTTCTGCGGCGGAAAGCACCGCCGCGGTCTGCCGTTATTTTTACCGCACGGCGCATGGATTATCCACCGGCGCCAAATTCCGCCGGCACGGCGCTGTCCGCTCCCATTTTATGTAAAAAGGCAGAAAAAAAGCACGGCGGCATGTGGGCTGACATGCCGCCGTGACGGGAGAAACACGGACCGCGTCAATACGGGCCGCGAACCTATGGGATTACTTCTGAATAAATTCCTCTTTCATCGGATGCCGGCGAAAATGCACCGCGCCGCTGCGCAGAACAAGCCACAATGCACCGCACGCCGAGGCGACAAGCAGAATAAACGACAGAGGTTTCATAACCGTTTCCATCCTTTCCGATATGTTCATAGAATTGCCGCCGGCCGGATCAGATTGCCTTGTACAGGGCAAATCCGGTCGCCGCCAGGAACAGCACCCCGAAGGTGATCAGCGAAGCCGCGGAATTGCCGGGAACCGCGGCGGGCTGAGCGGTCGTCTCCACCACGGGTGCCGCAACTTCAGCAGGCGCCGCAAGACGTGTGTCCGCTGAGGCGGTACCGCTGATCGGCACGGCATCCTCCAGCAGGCAGCCGCTTTCGGCATCCGGCAGAATTTCGATTTCCACAGGCTCAGTATATGTGAAGATCCACACGAGGTTCCCGGATTCATCGGGCTTCTGGGTCCAGTAACCGTTCTCTTCTGCGGAGGCGGTGACCGCCGCCACTCCGGCAATCAGGAACAAACCGGCCAGCATCATCAGCATTTTCTTTTTCATAAAACGGTCACATCCTTTCCTGTGAGAGCACCTTTTCTCTCTGTGTTTTTATTGTACCGCTTGTCCGCGCAGCAAACCACCCTGTTTTGGTTACAGCTTGATTACAGAATTGCAACGAACCGATCAAAACGTTACAAATTTGTTATCGTTCTGCGGAATCAGCGGGAGTTTTTGCCGAAAGGCGGATAATTTGGCAGAACTGGGCGGAAAAATCGGTTTCTTTTGCAAAACTACCCCATTCAGGCGGTTGTAACGGCGGGAAATATACGGTATAATGTAAAGCTGAACACTTGTATCATCTGCCGTATGGGAAGGGGAGGCACCCCATTTGAAACTGGCTTACCTCGACAACAGTGCGACCACTGCGGTCTGCCCGCAGGCGATCGATAAAGCAATTTATATGATGCGGGAGTGCTTCGGCAACCCCTCTTCGCTGCACGCCGTCGGCTTTGCCGCCGAGCGGGAACTGGAGGAAGCGCGCCGGCAGATCGCTGCGCTCCTCGGCGCCCGACCGGATACCATCGTTTTCACCTCCGGCGGTACCGAGGCGAACAACCTGGCCATCCTCGGCGGCGCACTCACCCGGCAGCGCAGCGGCCGGCACACGGTCACCACCGCGGTGGAGCATGCCTCCGTTGCGGCGGCTTTCAGTGAGCTGGAGCGGCAGGGTTTTGCCTGTGAACGGCTGGTGCCGGGCGCGGACGGCGGCATAACCGCCGCGCAGGTCACCGCCGCCTGCCGGGAGGATACGGTGCTGGTCAGCATCATGCTGGTCAACAACGAAACCGGCGCCCGTTTTCCCCTCGAGGAGATCATCCCTGCGGTACGCCGTGCCGCACCACAGGCGCTCATTCACTGCGACGCCGTGCAGGCGGCCGGCAAGCTGCCCATCCGGGTGGAAAGCCTGGACGTGGATCTGCTGACCATCAGCGGGCATAAGCTGCATGCACCGAAGGGATGCGGCGCCTTATACATCAAAAAGGGCATCCGGCTGCTGCCGCGCGCGCTGGGCGGCGAACAGGAGAAAAAGCGCCGCGCCGGAACCGAAGCCGTGCCGCTCATCGCCGCATTCGGGGCGGCCGTACAGGCGCTGCCGGACCTGCGGGAACAGGACGCACATTTCCGCCGGCTGCTCGGCCGGCTGCTGGACGGCCTGAAAGGACGGGATGAGGTGATCCTTCACCGTCCGGCTGCGGCGGTACCGTATATCGTGAGCCTGTCGGTGCCGGGCCTGCGCAGCGAAACGCTGCTGCATTTTCTGTCGGAGCGCGGCGTGATGGTGTCGAGCGGCTCGGCCTGCGCAAAGGGCGCGAAAAGCCCCGTGCTGACCGCACTCGGACTGCCTGCACGGGAAATCGATTCCGCCCTGCGGATCAGTTTCTGCCGCAACAACACCGAAGACGATATCGATCGCCTGCTGGCGGGTTTACAGGAAGCATGGAATACCCTCGCCCACGTGCGGTAAGCACGCGGGCCGGTTCATCGGCCGACGGCCCCGTCTGTGAACGGCGGACCGCCTGCTGAAACGGGTATTCTGCCCACGCTGTGTGAAAGGAAGGATTAACGGTATGATAAACTGGGACGAGAAAAAAAACATCCCCGGCGAACAGCCGGACAACAGCGAGCAGGAAGCGCTGCGGATCATGGAAGAATACCGCTCCGGCCGCCAAAATGCCGCCGGTGTGCATCCCGGAGACACGGCGCATCCGGCAGTTGTCGTCCCAGGGCAGCAGGCCGCACCTCGCCGTGCGGTTGCTCCTGCGCAGCTGGCGTCCTCTGCTCCTGGCGCCACGGTGCAGCCTGCATCGGCTGCCGCGGAGGAACCTGCCGCCGAAACGCCGCAGCCCCCTGCGCCGGAAGAACCTGTGCAGAAGCGTCCGCTTAAAGAGGTGCTGCTGCGCCTGATCAGCAACGTCATTCCCCGCCGCGGAGACGGTGCGATGGAAATCGCGCGCAAATGCGTGTTCACGCTGGCGCTGGTGGTGCTCGTCGGCTCGCTCGGCTATATCGTCAACGAGCTGGTGATCAACCCGAACGTTACCCAGGCGGAATATGACCAGCTGAGCAGCATCCACAATTCCGATAACCCGATCCCGGTGCCGGACGAGCTGAAAGATAAGCTGGATAAAGACGGCATTCAGCCCTCGCTGCAGTACCTGTACACCCAGAATCAGGATCTGCGCGGCTGGCTGACCTATAAGGCAAGCTACAGCGACTTCCTGCGCATCGACTACCCCATCATGTATTCCGGGGACAACGATTATTATCTCAACCATGACTTCCATAAAACCGACAACAAGCACGGTGCGCTCTTTTTTGACGAACGCAACGATTTTGAAACCGCTGAATCCACCAATAAAGTGGCGATCATTTACGGCCACAACATGTACGACTATTCGATGTTCTCCAATCTGAACAAATTTCTGGTCAACCGCAATTACGCCCGCCAAGCGGCGACCATGACAATGGAAACACTGTTTGACACCTATGAATATAAGGTGTTCGCGGTTGTGCTGGTCAACAACGACCCCGCTGACGGGCCGCGTTTCAACTATCTGCGCACCACTTTCTACTCCGATACCGATTTTCTCGGCTACATCGACGAAATCCGTGCCCGCTCGCTGTACGATTATCCTGTGGACGTGCAGGCGGACGATGAGCTGCTGGTGCTTTCCACCTGCACCGCACCCAGCGGAGCGCACTTTGAAGACGGACGGCTCGCCGTCATTGCGCGCAAGGTTCGTCCGGGTGAATCCTCTTCGGTGAGCACCAGCTCCATTGTGGACAACGAAGACGTCATCATGCCGCTGGCCTGGTATCTCAACCAGAGCCTTGCCCCGCATGAATACTACGACACCGGCGAAATCCCGAATACTACGAATCCGGGTGTTACCGATCCCGGTACCACTGATCCGACTAATCCCACCGGGCCAACCGGTCCGACTGATCCAACCGGTCCGACCGGGCCAACCGGCCCAACTGAGCCAACCGACCCGACTGAGCCAACCGGCCCAACTGAGCCAACCGGCCCGACCGAGCCAACTGATCCAACCGAGCCAACCGACCCGACCGAGCCAACTGACCCGACCGAGCCAACTGATCCAACCGAGCCAACTGACCCGACCGAACCAACCGAGCCAACTGATCCAACCGAGCCAACTGACCCGACCGAGCCGACCGCCCCGACTGATCCGACTGAAACGGATCCTACCGATCAATCGGAACCAGAGACGCCGGCAGAATGACGAAACAGCCGCGCCAAACGCTGCGGCGAAAGGATAAACCAACGATGGAGAACATAAGTGAAATCCTGCTGATCAAAAACGGCGAGCTTACGCTCAAGGGGCTCAACCGCGGCACCTTTGAAGCAGTGCTGATGAAAAATCTGCGGCGGCGACTCAGCCGCGCCGGCAAATTCCGTCTGCGCAAGGCGCAGTCCACCATTGTTATTGAACCGATGGAGGAGGGCTGTGACTTTGAGGAGGCCTGCCGTCAGGTTTCCCGTGTATTCGGCATCTCTGCGTTTTCCCGTGCACGGGTGGTGGAAAAAGAGCCGGAGGCGATTTTCGCAGCGGCGGCCGAGTATCTCGGACCGCAGCTGCAAGCCGCCCGTACCTTCAAAGTAGAGGCCAAACGCAGCGACAAGGCGTTCCCGATGGGATCGCCGGAAATCTGCGCACGTACGGGGGAATACCTGCTGAAGCGGTTTCCCCACCTGACGGTGGATGTCCATCATCCTCAGCTTACGGTGATGGTGGAAATCCGCGATTTCGGCGCCTATATCCACGCCGCGCAGCTGCCCGGTGCGGGCGGCATGCCGGTAGGCACCGGCGGCCGGGCGGCGCTGCTGATTTCGGGAGGCATCGATTCGCCGGTGGCCGGCTATATGATGGCCAAGCGCGGCATCGAGCTGACGCCGGTGCATTTCGCCTCCCCGCCGTACACCAGTGAACGCGCGGAGGAAAAAGTGGTTTCGCTGCTTGAGCAGGTGGCGCTGTATGCCGGCCGGATGCGGCTGCATATCGTGCCGTTTACCCATATTCAGGAAGAAATCCGCAAAAACTGTCCGGAGGAGCTGTTTACGCTGGTGATGCGGCGGTTTATGATGCGCATCGCCTCAGCGGTCGCGCTGCGGGAAAATTGCGGCGCGCTGGTCACCGGCGAAAGCGTCGGCCAGGTGGCGAGTCAAACTATTCCGGCGATCGCCTGCACCGATGCGTTGGCGTCGCTGCCGGTATTCCGGCCGGTGATCGGCATGGATAAAGACGAAATCATCGAAATCGCCCGCCGCATTGATACCTTTGATATCTCCATCCAGCCGTATGAGGACTGCTGCACCGTCTTTACTCCGCGGCATCCGCGCACCCGCCCGCGGCCCGAACAGCTCGAGGAGGCGGAAACGGCGCTGGATATTGACGCTTTGGTGAACGAGGCACTGGATGGCATCCGCATACGGACGGTCGGCTGAACGCCCGCTTTTCCGGCAAGAGCCGCTTTGACAGACAGGAAGTGAGCACATGAACGCAGAAATCATCACCGTGGGCACCGAACTGCTGCTCGGGGACATACTCAACTCCAACAGCCAGTTTTTGTCGCAGCAGCTGGCGGTATTCGGCATCCCGGTGCTGCATCAGTCGACGGTTGGCGACAACAACGACCGCCTGCGCCAGGAGCTGGAGCAGGCGATGAAACGCAGCGACCTGATCGTGCTGACCGGCGGGCTCGGTCCCACGCCGGACGATCTGACGCGCGAAACGGTGAGCGAAGCGTTCGGCCTGCCGCTCACGCTGCACGAGGAGAGCTATGCCCGGATCGTGGAGTATTTCCACACAACCGGCAAGGAGATGACCGAGAACAACCGGAAACAGGCGATGCTGCCGGCGGGCTGTACCGTTTTCCCGAATGACCACGGTACCGCACCGGGCTGCGCGGTGGAACGGTACGGCCAGCACATCATTTTGCTGCCCGGACCGCCGCGCGAGCTGATTCCGATGTTTAGCGACTATGTGGCGCCCTATCTGTCGAATCTGTCCGGCGGCACCATCTTTTCCCATACCATCGGGGTTTTCGGCGTGCCGGAATCGGCGGTGGCCGAACGGCTTGCCGACCTGCTCGCAGGTGCTAACCCAACGGTAGCCCCCTATGCCAAGGAAGGCGAAGTGGTGCTGCGGGTGACTGCGCGCGCCGCTGACGAGGAAGCCGCCCGGGCCATGTGCGAGCCGGTGGTCACAGAAATTCGCCAGCGCCTCGGCATCAACGTCTACGGTGTGGACAGCGGTTCCCTGCAGAAAGCGGTTGTCCAGCTGCTGCTGGAAAAGAAAATGAAAATCGCGACGGCGGAATCCTGCACAGCAGGGCTGCTGTCCGGAAGGCTTACCGAGGTGCCCGGTGCATCGTCGGTGTTTGAGTGCGGCATCGCAGCGTATTCTGCCGAAATCAAGCATAACCTGCTCAGCGTACCGGAAGAAATGATCGCTGCACACGGCACCGTCAGTCCGGAGGTTGCTTCCGCGATGGCAGTGGGTGCCCTTAAGGCGGGAAACGCCTCGCTGGGCATCGGCATCACCGGCGTAGCCGGCCCGGATCCAAGCGAGGGCAAGCCGGTGGGCACAGTATATATTGCTTTGGCCGACGAAAAGCGCGTCTGGGTGAAAAAGATTGTGGCGGCCGGTCTGGACGGTGGCACCGACGCCGGACGGGAGCATATCCGCCTGCTCGCCACCTCGCATGCGCTGGATCTAGCCCGCCGCTATCTGGAGGCCATGCCCACCGTAATGGCCGGCGGCGTACTGCGGGAGGAACCGGCCAAACCCGCACCGGTGGAAATTCCATCCACCCCTCCTGCGCCGCCGAAAAAGCGGCCGTTCCTCGCCGCCATTCTGCCGTGGAAAGGTGACGGGCGGGCAAAGCTTTTCCTGAAATCCATACTGCTCCTGCTGGTGGTGCTGCTCGCTGCCGCCGGCTGTCTGCTGGGTTATTTTTACGTGATCGGCCCAAACCGCGAAAGCGAAATCTATGGCCGTCTGCAGAATATGTACCGCGATGATGTTGTGGTCGGCACCGCGCCGGAGGATGCCCCGGAGGGGATGCTCGCCCAGTTTTATACCCTGTACAGCGCTAATGAGGACGTGCGCGGCTGGCTGCACATCGAGGGGACTTCGATCGATTATCCGGTCATGCAGTCCCCCAATCCGCGCACCGACCCGCACTACTATGCACAGCACTCCTTCGACCGGCAGCTCTCGCTGTCCGGCACACCATATTTCAGCACCTCTGCGGCCTTTTATTCCGCTCAGTCGATCAACCGCAGCCTGACCATATATGGCAACAACACCGGCAATTCCCGTATCCCGATGTTCAGTGAACTGCTGAATTATCAGGATATCGGCTTTTTGCAGGAGCATCCGCTGGTGGAGATGAACACCATCTATCAGAATGCCCGCTGGAAAGTTTTCGCGGTGATGCTGGTGAGCGCTGCCGGTGAGGATGCGTTCGACTACACCCGCACCGCTTTCGCAGACGAAGTGGAATTTTTGAAATACGTGGCGGAAGTTCAGGCGCATTCCCTGTTTGTGATCCCGGATGAAGCGGCAGATGTGCAGATCGGCGACTCGCTGCTGATGCTGTCCACCAGCGCGGGGAATGCCTATCCGGGCTGCCATTTTGTGGTGGCCGCGCGGCAGGTACGTCCGGGTGAATCCTCCGCCGCAGACTATTCCGGTGTGACCCATAACGCGGATGTCATCCTGCCCGGCGGGGTCGACACTCCACAGACGACCACCACCGGCGCACCGGGTACTACGGCGACCACCACCCGACCCACCCGGCCGGCGGACGACAGCTCCGCGCCTTCTGACACCTCCAGTGAACCGGGTGATTCGAGCACTCCCGAGGACACTACCCTCCCCGCGCCGGACACCACCACCTCAACCGAAAGCAAACCTACCGAAACCGACCCGCCGCCTACCGAGACAGATCCGCCCCCAACGGAGCCCTCTGAAACGACCAAACCAACCGAGCCGGAAGAACCGGATGTGCCGGTCGATCCTGTGGACCCGGTGGATCCGCCGGATACCGGCGACCTGCCGGTAGGCAAGATCGATGAAGCGGAATACATGAGCCTGTTTACCGTCGTCGACAGCAACGGCGTGCAGCGTACGCCGAAAACCAAAAACGAGCTGCAGTTGTTTCTCGCGGCGAAAGTCTGGGGAGAGATGGGCGGTTTTTACAGTGAACCGGAGGCCATTAAGGCACAGGCGGTGGCCGCTTATACCTGCGAAATATATGAACAGTCCAAACCCAGGTTGCCGGCCTTCGCCCCCTTCAGCCCCGGCCATGACGCAGAGCTGGCGGTTTACGAGGCTGTCGGCGAGGTGCTGGGTGTCAAAGTCATCGACACCGAGCAGCAGGACAGCGGCGCGCTGACCCGTGTGGTATGCTACACCACCTACTTTGCCATGTCCTGCGGCGTAACTGCCGACAACGACAAGGTCAACTGGGCGTCGCTGCCATATCTCGTGAGCGTAAAAAGCCCCTATGAAACCGCGGCGATCAAGGACTTCGAAACCACCGTCACCATGACACTCTCGGAAATGCAGTCGAAGCTGAGCACGTATGTGAAAAATCGATGGGGCGCTGACGTGCAGTATGAGGACGGCGATATGCCCCTGTTTGCGCTTTCCTATTCCGGGGGCGAAGGCAATTACGTGTACCAGAGCAGCGCCTACTACGTCAAAAACGGCAAAAAAACCTATCTTACCGGTCAGCATGTGCGTCTGGCGCTGGGGCTGCGTTCGCCCGCTTGGGAAATCACCTCCTTCGACGGCACGAGCGTCACCTTCAAGGTACGCGGCTACGGCCACGGGGTAGGGATGAGCCAGAACGGCGCCTACTATTTCGCCAAAAATGAGGGCTGGACCTACCAGCAAATCCTGACCTATTTTTATTCCCTCAGCGAACGTTACCAGATCGTCGCACCGAAATGGTGATCCCGGACTACATAAGAAAACTCCCGGCGCGGTGACCACCGCGCCGGGAGTTTTTTCTATTTACTGTCTACTGATAGAGAGATTACACGCCCTGAGCAAGCATCGCGTCGACAACCTTTTCGAAACCGGCAATGTTCGCACCGGCAACATAGTCGCCTGCCATACCGTATTTCTTCGCCGCTTCGTCGGCCTTGTGGAAAATATCCACCATGATGCCGCACAGTTTCTGATCGACCTCTTCAAAGCTCCAGGACAGACGCTCGCTGTTCTGGCTCATCTCCAGCGCGGAGGTTGCCACCCCGCCGGCGTTGGACGCCTTGCCCGGCGCAAACAGCACGCCGTGGCTCTGCAGATACTTGGTCGCCTCAAGAGTGGTGGGCATGTTAGCACCCTCGGCCACCGCTACGCAGCCGTTTTTCACCAGCAGCTCGGCATCCTCGAGCAGCAGCTCATTCTGGGTGGCGCAGGGCAGCGCAACATCGCACTTGACCGACCACACGCCGCGGCCCTCATGATACTGCGCGTTCGGGCGGCCCTTGACGTACTCGCTGATGCGGGCACGGCGAACCTCCTTGATATCCTTAACCAGATCCAAGTCAATGCCATCCGGATCGTAGACCCAACCGGTGGAATCGCTCAGAGTGACCACCTTCGCACCGAATTCCATCGCCTTCTGCGCGGCATAAATCGCCACGTTGCCGGCGCCGGAAATGCACACCGTCTTACCGGCCATATCGATACCGTTGGTCTTGAGCATCTCCCGGGTGAAGTACAGCAGGCCGAAGCCGGTCGCCTCCTTACGGGCGAGCGAGCCGCCATAGCTGAGCCCCTTGCCGGTCAGCACGCCCTCGTAGTCGCCCACAATACGCTTATACTGGCCGAAGAGATAACCGATCTCCCGTGCGCCCACACCGATATCTCCGGCCGGCACGTCACGATCGGCGCCGACATACTTGTACAGCTCGGTCATGAAGCTCTGACAGAAAGCCATGATCTCGCGGTCGGACTTGCCTTTCGGATCGAAGTCGGAACCGCCTTTGCCGCCGCCGATCGGCAGGCCGGTCAGGGAGTTTTTGAACACCTGCTCAAATGCCAGGAATTTGATGATGCCGATATACACCGACGGATGCAGGCGCAGGCCGCCCTTGTACGGACCGATGGCGTTGTTGAACTGCACACGGTAGCCGGTATTGACCTGCATCTGGCCCTTATCGTCCACCCACTGCACGCGGAATTTGATCTGCCGATCCGGCTCGACAAGGCGCTCAAGCAGTGCCTCGCGGCGATACTTTTCCTCGTTGGCTTCCACAACCACCCGCAGGCTTTCCAGCACTTCCTTGACCGCCTGCAGAAACTCCGGTTCCGCCGGATTCTTCTTGGCAACCATGTCCAGGACTTCGTCGATGTAGGACATCTTTCATCTCTCCTTAAACAGCTTTTGTCTCTTTACCCCGCCGGCGGGCCGCCAATGCAGCTTCCGGCATATCCGAGCCTCTTTTGCTCTGCTTTCTGTATTATACGGCACGCCCTACGGCTTTGTCAACTGATTTTTCACAAAATTGCAGGATTTTTCAAATTATTTATCATACAAGCTTTGTACCTTTCCCTTTTTTGCGCCTTTTTTTAAAAAATGTGCAGGAATTCCGTTCTCCTCCTGCACATTTAAAGCGACACTCAAGGCCGTTTCCGTTTAGCGGCCAACGGAACGTCACCGGCATCAAAGCGTCTTTTTAGCTTTTCAAGCGCCTTTTTCTCGATCCGGCTGACATAGGATCGGGATATGTTCAGTTTTTTGGCCACCTCACGCTGAGTCAGGTCCTTGCCGACCAGGCCGTAGCGCCACTCGATGATCTCCTTCTCCCGGTCGTCGAGGCATTCCTGCATGTACCGATACAGCTTTTCAGCGTTGATCTTCAAGTCAAGATCGTCAAGTATGGTATCATCCTCGGCAATGACATCAATCAGGGTCAGCGGATGGCCGTCCTTATCGGTATCAATCGGATCGGAGATGGACACATCCTGCGCGGTTTTTTTGCTGGCCCGGAAATGCATCAGAATTTCATTTTCAATACACCGCGACGCATAGGTAGCCAGACGGATGCCCTTTGTATAATCAAAGGTACTCACCGCCTTAATCAGCCCGATGGTGCCGATGGAAATCAGGTCGTCCTGGTCGCGCACCGAGCTGTAATATTTTTTGATGATGTGTGCCACCAGCCGGAGATTGTGCTCAACAAGCTGATTTCGCGCCTCCATGTCGCCATTCTCCCGGTATGCCTTCAGGCAGGCGCGTTCCTGCTCGGCGCTGAGTGGACGGGGAAATGATCCCGAATTGACCACATGCAGCGCCATATAAAACACGCGGGACAGCGTTTGCAGTATTTCCAGCAGCATGGTATCCCTCCATTTCTACCCTTTTACCATATGCAGCCGGTGCCCGTCCCGTGCCTGTCTACATAAAAACAGGTGCCATGACTTTCCACCACATATCCACACGGGAGATAATATGTGGGTTTTATCAACCTGCGGTCTATCAGGGGAATATAGCCCAAAAAGAAGCGGCTGTGCATGCACAGCCGCTTTCCTTTATGTTCGCACTATTCCGCCCTATCCCTGCTTTTCGCGCGTGTGTTCAGGCGGCAGAATTCATCCAGCGGAGCAAACATCCGCAGCGGTTTTCTGGTATGCCGCCACAGAAGCGCCACAATGACCGCACCGCCGACGAAAGCCGCAAACATATCCTCCATCGTATCACCCACCCCGGTCTGCGCGACCCACTGGGAGTCGTGACCGGTGAGCAGGAAGCCGGCGTATTCGAGTAATTCCCACACTGCCGCGACCAGCTGCACAAAGCCAAAAGCAGCAAAGAGCGAGGCCGTGGGCTGCGCCTTCCACACACGGCCATCCGGCAGCAGCCAGATATAGGCGCACATCCCAATTACTGCGGTCACCGCACCACTCAGCGCGTGCACAGCGATATCGTACCAGCTGATGTACGAATACAGCGACATCACCACCCCAAGCGGGAATGCCAGCGCGATAAAACCAATAAGCATGCTCTGCAGCGCATAAACCGGCTGCATTCGGCAAAGCTTCCGAAAAATCGGAAAAAGCAGCAGGATGGCTGGTGCGACAAATCCGCCAGCCGCGCGGGTGATGCTGCCGGTTTTCAGAGCAAACACCCCTGCCGCAATGCAAATCACACTGTATACCACCGCCAGCACCCAAAATGCGCGCTGTCCATGCTGTCTTTCCTTCATTGCCATAATCCATTCCTTTCCCGCGCCTTAACCGCAACAGTATATGCACAACGGCTGTGCCATATGCCCGCGTCCGTAGGGCTGCTTTTTCTTTGCTAACGGATAAAACCATCCGGACAACCGCCGCGGCCCAGCCATGAGACGCGGCGCAGGCCGCGGCAGGACATCTGTCCCATTGCGTTTTCCGCCTCCCGCAAACCCCAAAACGGAACCAGCGTATTAAACCTGTGCCACACCCTGTTCCCTGGCCTGTGCGGTATACAAATGATAGTACAAACCTTTTTTTGCGAGCAGCTCCTCGTGGCTGCCGGATTCCAGAATCTGCTTGTCGCCGACATACATGATGCGGTCACAGGTCTTGATCGTGGACAGACGATGGGCGATGATGAAGGAGGTGCGCCCCTTAAGAAGCGCCTGAATCCCCTCCTGCAGCAGCCGTTCGGTCTTGGTGTCGATTGAGGATGTGGCCTCATCGAGAATCAGGATTTTCGGATCGGACAGCAGCGTACGTGCAAACGCAATAAGCTGTTTCTGCCCCTGAGACAGCCGGCTGCCGCGTTCATTAACCTCTGTGTAATACCCTTTTTCCATCTCCATGATGAAATCGTGGGCCCGCACCGCCCGAGCTGCGGCCTCAACCTCCTCATCGGTGGCGTCCAGCCGGCCGTAGCGGATGTTGTCCATGATGGTGCCGCTGAAGATGAAGCTGTCCTGCAGCATAATGCCCATCTGGGTGCGCAACGAGTGCAGGGTCACCTTGGCAATATCATACTGTCCGTCCACCAGCAGTTCCCCGCCGTTGAGATTATAGAACCGGCTGATGAGATTGACCACAGTGGTCTTGCCGGCACCGGTCGGCCCGACCAGCGCGACGCTCTGCCCGGCCTTTACGGTGAAATTCAGATTCTCGAGGATGTTGACCCCTTCCTCATAAGCAAAGGTGACGTTGCGGAATTCCACATCCCCGCGGATCGGCGGCAGCTCGGCAGCACCCGGCACGTCATCCACCACCACCGGTTCATCCATCGTCTCAAAAATGCGTTCCAGATAAGCGATATTGTTGACGAACATATTGTAGATGTTCGCCAGGTTGGTAATCGGCTGCCAGAAGCGGCTGACGTACTGCCCCATCGCAAGGATCACACCGAACGAGACAATGGCGCCGCCCATCCAGTAGACGCCAGCGATATACATGACGGTAAAGACGATTTGGGTGATCAGTTCCGAACTGAACCACACGGTGTTGGAGATATACACCGCCTTGAGCCAAGCTGAACGGCAGGCCTCAGCGAGCCGGCTCATGATGCTGATGTTCTCCTCCTGCCGGGCAAACAGCTGGCTGACCCGCACGCCGTCGATGCTCTCCGCCAGATAGGCATTGTAGTTGGAGTTTTTGTTGGACTGCTGCTGCCAGGATTTGCGCTGACGCGGCTTGATGAGCATCACTGCGGTCACAAACAGCGGCAGACCGGCGACGATCACGGTGGCGAGCACCGCATTTGTGGTGTACATGAACACCACAATGAAGATGATGTTGATGATTTCCAGGATGCTGTTGATGATGCCGTTGGACAGCATATCCGACACCGAGTTGACATAGTTGATGACCCGGACCAGAATCTTGCCGGCCGGCCGGGAGTCGTAATAACTGAACGGCAGCTTCTGCAGATGAGCAAACAGATCTTCACGGATATCGTAGACGATTTCCTGGCTAACGAAGGCCATGATGCGTGCACGGATGGTGGTGAACACAATACCGATCAGCACAATCACCGTATACACAGCCGCCATAATGCCGAGCATTTTAAAATCCTTGTTCGGCACCACGTCGTCGAGGGTGTACTGCATGATCTTCGGGCCGAACAGCGCCACCACGCTCGCGATGCCGCTGAGCACAAGCGCCAGAAGCATCTGAAAGCTGTGCCGCCGCACATATTTCATCGCCCGTTTCAGGTGTTTAAAACTAAACGGGGATTCGAGGGTTTCGTCCACGTCGAATTTATTGCGCGCCATCAGCCTTCACCTCCCTGCACAGCGGCGGCGGGCACCGCCGCTGTTTCCTGGATGTCGTTCTGCAGGGCGTAGGTCTCCCAGTAATACCCGCGGTTTTTGAGCAGCTCCTCGTGGGTGCCGCGTTCGGCGATTTTTCCGTCCTGCAGCACGATGATCTGGTCAGCATCCTTGACCGACGAAATGCGCTGGGCGATGATGATTTTGGTACAGGGATACGGCAGCTCGCGCAGCTGCTTCTGTATGTATTTCTCGGTTTCCATATCCACCGCCGAGGTGGTGTCGTCGAGCACCAGCACCGCCGGCCCGACCGCCATCGCACGGGCGAGCGCGATACGCTGTTTCTGTCCGCCGGACAGGCCGACACCGCGTTCGCCGACAATGGTGTCATAGCCCTCCGGCATTTTGGACACAAAATCGTCGGCTGCTGCACGCCGCGCAAAATCCCGGGCGGCCTTTTCGGTCAGCGACTGGTTGCCGAAAGCGATATTTCCCTCCACCGTATCCGAAAACAGGAAGACCTCCTGGGTGGCCGCGCCGATGCCGCCGCGCAGCTGCTGGAGCTTCCAGAAGCGCACGTCGCAGTCATCCACCCGGATGCATCCGCTGTCCACGTCATAAAACCGGTCCAGCAGGTTGAGCAGTGTGGTTTTTCCCGAACCGGTCGGCCCCATAACCGCAAGCGTCTGGCCGGGCTGTACCGTAAAGCTGATGTGGTCGAGCACTTTGACCTTGCCGAACGAAAAACTCACATCATCAAACTCGATCTTGCCCTGCATTTTGGGATGGTCCTCGGCGTCCGGCCGGTCCATAATCAGCGGGCGGGAATAGTACACCTCAATGATTTTCGCCGCGGAGGCGGAAAAACGCTGCAGATCGTTGATCAGGTTGCCGAGCGCACGCATCGGGTTGGACAGCGCCCAGGCAAGCGCGGTGAAGATGGAAAGTTCACCGAAAGTGAAGCCTGGATCGATCATCACGAAAAAGCCGCCGAGAAAAATAGTGATAAGGGTCATGACGTTGGCAAGCAGCTCGATGACCGGAAAAAAGGACAGCCACATTTTGTTGATATCCAGGTTGGCGTCCTTGAAGGCCTCGTTGCATTTGTGGAAGCGCTCCCGCTCATAATCCTCCCGGGCAAAGGCCTTGACCACCCGGTTGCCCGCAATGTTTTCCTGCGCAGCGGTGTTCATTTCGCTGAGCCGGTCACGCATGCCGACGAACAGCGGACGCACCTTGCTGGAATACAGCTTAGTGACCACCATCAGCAGCGGCGTCACTGCAAGCAGGGCCAGCGTCAGCTTCCAGTTGATGCAGAAAAACATGATCAGGGTGGAGGTGAACATGATCACGCAGTCCACCACCTGATAGCTCAGGTAGGATGTCCAGTGCCGGCACCAGTCGAGATCCGCCGACAGACGGGTCATCAGATCGCCGGTGCGGTTGCGGTCAAAGAACCGCATTTCCTGGTACTGCAGCACCTTGAACAGGTAGGTGCGCAGGTTATACACCAGATGCTGTGACGATGTTTCCAGACAGACGATCATCATGTACCGCAGCACCAGGCGCAGCACCTGCACCCCCAGCATCGACAGCAGCAGCGGGATCAGCGGATCCACCTGCTGCCCGACGATAACCTCGTCGATGAGCATCGAGGTCAGGAACGGGTTGATCAGCAGCATGCCGCTGGTGATCGCCGACAGAACCAGCCCCACGATAAACCTCCAGCGATATTGGGAATCAATATTGCGCCAGAGCCAGCGAATCTGAAACATCATAACCTGTCACACCTCTCTCCTCGTCGGGGAACCGTACCGCTGCACACACGCCGCCGGCTGTGCGGCCGCGGCACAAATTGCGGTTTGCCGTGCATTCTTTCCATCTCTGTCACACCCCTTGAAACTGCTTTTTCGGACGCAAAAAAGAGGATAAGGCCCCATCTGTTCGAAAACATGTGTTGTTTTACGAGTCAGACGCGGAAACTTATCCTCTTGTTTCTCCTTTGACCGTCACCGGCCCTGCGAAACGCCCTCTTACACGCCTAATTATACCGATCCTTGCAAAAAAAGATACCCCTAATTAAGCCGAATTACCGGGCACTTTTTTCTCCTTTTTTCGGCATATTCACGAAGTTCGCCCGGACGGGGGTTTTTGCGCCCGCCGTTCCCGGTTTGACAGCGGGAATCTATACGCGGATCCGCCATACATGGTACAGCCAGGCTTCAGTCCGGCGTATTGGCTTCAGTCGCCTGCACACACAGCACAGCAAGATCGTCCAGCGTCTCCACCTCGCCCGCCTTTGCGCGGAAGCCGGCCGCACCCCGCAGACCGCGCATATACCACGCCGCGTGCTTGCGGATCTCCCGCAGTGCAATGCGCTCCCCCTTGAGCTCCGCCGTCAGCCGTGCCTGCCGGAGCAGCACCGCCATGCGCTTCTCCACCGGCGGGTCGGGCAGCCGCACCCCGCTTCCGAGATACGCCTGAATCTGCGCGAACACCCACGGTGCGCCGAGTGCACCGCGCCCGACCATCACCAGATCACAACCGGTGTGCTCGTAAAGTGCCGCCGCCGAAACCGCATCGGTGACGTCACCATTGCCGATGACCGGCACCTTTACCGCACGCTTGACCTCACGGATGATGTCCCAGTCCACCGGCGGCGCATACATCTGGTCGCGGGTGCGGCCATGCACCGTGATCGCCGCCGCACCGCCCGCCTCACAGGCGAGCGCAACCTCGACGGCGTTGACCTCCTGACGGGAATACCCCTTGCGGATTTTGACGGTGACCGGCACATCCACCGCGCCGGCCACCGCAGCGACGATCCGCCGGCACAGCTCCGGCTCCCGCATCAGCGCGCTCCCGCAGTGGTTGCCGGCAATTTTGGGCGCCGGGCAGCCCATATTGATGTCGATGATCTCCGGTCCGGCGGCCATCGCCTTTTCCGCCGCCCGCGCCATGATATCCGGATCGTCGCCGAACAGCTGAACCGCCGCCGGATGCTCATCCTCGTCCAGCATAAGCAGTTCCTCGCTTTTGCGATCCCCAAAACACAGCCCCTTGCAGCTGACCATCTCCGAAACCACGTACGCCGCGCCGTAATCCACGCACAGCCGGCGGAACGCGCGGTCGGCCACCCCCGCCATAGGCGCAAGGGCGGCAAAGCCGCGGATCTCCTGTCTGCCAATAAACAAGGCCGTCACCTTCCCTTCCCAACCGCTGCGGTACGGTTTGACGAATCGTGATCGCCGCGGTATACTGAAAACAAAAACAAAGGAGTGACCATTCCGTGGAACGCTACGCCTGGAAAGCCACTGTAAAAGAGGGAATGCTGGAGGAATACACCCGCCGCCATAACGAAATCTGGCCGGAGCTGGTCGCCGTGCTTAAGCAGGCCGGCATCGCCAACTACACCATCTGGAACACCGGAAACGAACTTTTCGGCTATTACGAATGTGAGAAGGGCGCGGATTACGCCGCCCGTATACAAGCCGAAAGTGAGGTCGTGGACCGCTGGAACGCCTATATGCAGGACGTCATGGTCATGGAAATGGATCCGGTTACCGGTGCGCAACCCAAAATGGCCTGCGTATTCCGCCTGGATTGATATACCGTTAGTATATCAATCATCTAAAATACCTTTTGTTTCCCAAAACCAGAGCGGCTGCCGATCTGTCGTCGGCCGCCCCGCTGCGGTATGCGGAAAATTTCAGTTCCGGTTTTCACCCTGCCTGCCGTCCTGGCGCTCCATGATCAAAAAACGCGGGCGTCCTTTGACCTCATCGTAGATTTTAGAAATATACAACCCGATGACGCTAAGGCTGATCATGATGCCGCTGCCGATGAACAGCAGAAGCAGAATGACGGTGGAAAAGCCGGTTTCGGCGTTGTGGCTGAAATACATATATAACGTCTGAACGGTCATCACCACGGCGCCGATCCCCATCAGCACGCCCAGCCAGAACACCACCAGCAGCGGTGCGGCGGTATACGCGGTGATCGAGTTTACCGCCAGGCGCAGCAGCGAGCGGAAGGTCCACTTGGTTTCGCCGCCGGCGCGGGGAGCGACCTTAAACGGCAGGGCATAGCGCCTGAACCCCACCCACGCGGACAGGCCGCGAAAGAAGGTACTTTTTTCGGGCAGGGTTTTCCAGGCTTCCACCGTTTTGCGGTCCAGCAGCTTGAAATCCGACGCACGGCTGATGTCGATGCCGGTGGTTTTGCGGAAGGTGCGGTAAAACAGCAGCGCGGACAGCTTGGCGCCAAACGACTCCTTGCCGCGGTCCTCCTTAACCCCTTCCACCACATCGTAGCCCTCTTCCTGCCACAGGCGGACCATTTCGGGGATGTATTCGGGAGGATGCTGCAGGTCGGCATCCATCACCACCACAGCATCGCCGCCCGCATTCTCCAGTCCTGCGCACAGCGCCGCTTCCTTGCCAAAATTCCGGGACAGCCGCAGCGCCGTCACATTGCCGCAGTCGGCAGCCAGCCGGGACAGCTCCTGCCAGCTCTGATCCCTCGAGCCGTCGTCCACCAGCAAAAACTCATGCTCGATGCCCGCGTCGGCGAGGATGCCTCTCACGGTCATGACGTTTTGGTAGATATACTGCCCTTCATTGTATACGGGCATTACGATTGTGACCATCCCAATTCCTCCAGCCGGCGCACGGCGGCAAGTGCGACATCCGCCGATAAATAATCCTCCAGCAGCTCGATATACAGAAAGGGACGAAACGCCGCCTCTGCTTCACTGTATTCGTAGCCGTCCGCCCATCCGGCAAAAACCTCTGCCAGCTGCGGCTCCATCCGCAGGGCCTCCTGCATGTGAATAAACCGGAAATGCTCCGGATCCGCCATATACCGCGGACTCTCGCTGCCGCAGCAGAGCGTCCAGCGACAGCCCGGCGCAAAATCATCCCGGCAGCGTCCGGCCCAGCCGATCCGGCCGCTGGCATAGGCCCGCCGGGTAATCCGCACGAGCATTTCACCGGCCGCTGACGGCCGGTCCTGTCGGTCAGGGTCCCGCATGGCTGTCTTCTCCTGTTACGGGCGGATCCGCAGGCGGTTCTCCTGGCGGCTCCGGCGGTGCCTGCCCAGCAGGCGGTTCATCCAGCGGAAATTCCGCCCAGCTCGCCGGGATTTCTTCTGGCGCGGCGGTCGGGATCCAGAGTGCTTCACCGGCCGTTTCCGCCGCAAAAAGCCGTTTTTCGGCGCGCCGGCGCCGGCCGTGCACCAGCACCAGGATAAAGGCGGCCAGGCTGATCACACTGAGCACCGCGCCGAGCAGCAGCCCGCGCGGACGATAGGTAAATTCCACCTCGTGATCGCCCGCCGGCAGCGCCAGCGCGAGCATACCTTCACGGGCGACCGCCTCGGTCTGAACCCGTTCGCCGTCCACCTTGACCTGCCAACCCGCGTCATACGGGATGGTGGTAAACAACAGGCCGTCTTCGGGCGCATGGACGGTGCCGAGGATATGCGAATCGGTCATAGAGGTAATCTCCAGACCGTTTTGGGCAAGCTTGCCGATCCCCTCGGTGAACACCTCGTCGTCCATCGTCACGACGTAAATGTTGCCGGAGCTGCCGCCTTCGACAGTGATCTGTGCGCTGACCGCATCCCCTTCGCCTAGGGTGCCTGCGTCGATGACATAGGGCTCATACGGCGTCACGCTGAACGACTGCTTGCCGTAGCTGACCCGGATGCTCTTTGCCGCCCGGCAGTCCACATAGATGTACACCTGACCCGGCTCACGGATGCGCACGGTAAAATTCGCCGTTTTGGTTTCGCCGCCCGGATTGATGGTAAAGGCGGTATCGGTGCTGCCGGCAAAGGCGATCGACTGGCTGTCGGGGTCGATCTCCACCTTCTGGAACCGGTAGACTGGCCGTGAAGCCGCGTCGATGCCGGTCATCGTGCCGAACAGCGTGTTGACCGACTGAATCGGGTTGTAGTAGGCGTAAGTCCAGTCACGCACCGCCGAAGAAGTGAAATACCCAAGCGGCAGCGCGTAGGGGTTTTCATAGATATGATAGGTGGTATCCCCGGTGGTGACGCTGTCCACCAGATTCAGCTGCGGATGGTTGTTCAGCACCTGATTGAACACCAGATACCGGATGCCCAGCAGCGAATCGGTCGCCGGCACAAAGCTGTGGTACAGATAGCTGTTGACGCCGTTGATCGCGTACCCGAGATCCCCCATAAATTTGGTGGTGCTGTAATTATTACTCGAAGCGAAGGTGGTGATGCCCGGATAATCAAACAACGCGGTATCCACGCAGGTGCGCCGCGGCAGCAGCTCCATACGGTAGAACGCGCTGCCGTTTTCCTGCTCATCGATTTCTTTGGCCCGTCCGATCGCAGCGCGGATCGCCCCGACCGTCTCGTTGTCTACGTAGTTTTTGTGCAGCGTATAATGCTCCTGCGAATCGAGTTTGCGGAAGGTAGCACCCGCCCCGAAGGTCATCTCTGCCGTCACCACCAGCAGCAGCAGGCAGCTCGCCGCGCGCACCGCCAGCTTGCGGTGGGCGGCCAGCAGGCACACCAGCGCATAAATGACCACCAGCAGCAGGCTGACATAAATGCTCTTGAAGGACAGCTCTTCCCCAACCTGCTCCGCAATAACGAGATACGCGGCCACACAGGCCAGTGCGCCGCCGATCTGCCGCGCCCGGATCTGCCGGATGTGCCGCAAAGTCTCAAATGCGACCAGCAGCAGCGCAAAGCAGAACACAAAAGAGAAGCGGTAGGGCAGGTCGTTGGGCGAGTGCATGCCGTGCCACATAAGGTTGGGCAAATTGAGCACCATGCTCATCCCCAGCACGCCGAGCAGGCCGCCGTAAGCGAGCCGGCGGCGAAGCGGGATTTCCCGCATAGTGAGGAATACCGGCAGCAGCAGCACCGGCAGCAGACCGCAGTAAAGGTTCGGCAGGTTGCCGGAACGGATGGTGGGCGCGACGCCGTAAAGCTGCTGGCCGAGCAGGCCAAACATATTGAACAGGTTGTCGAGCTGCGGCAGCTTTTCCCCCGCCGCGGAGGTCTGCCCAAGCGCGAGATATACCGGCACCAGCAGGAACATCGCCAAACCGCCGCCCATCAGCGACCCGGCCGCAAACCGTCCAAAGCTGCGCGCGCGCCGGCCTGCACTGCGGCGCTGCCGGAAAAAGTACACCAGATAGTACAGCACCAGAAACAGGCAGACCATGAAGCCGATGTAGTAGTTGGCATACAGCGTGTAGGCCAGCGACAACACATAGACACCGTATTTCCCGGTACGCATCAGCCGCTCGAAGCCGAGCACCACCAGCGGCAGCATCATCACGCCGTCAAGCCACATCACATTCCAGGAATAGGCGAGCACATACATCATCATGCCGTACATCACCGCCGCCGCGGCCACCGCCGCATTGCGCACCCGGTAAATATACTGCACACACGCGGCAAACAGCGCCGCTGTCAGGGCGTTTTTGATCAGCGTGATGACAAGGATGCCCTCCGGCAGCAGGCTTTCCGGGAAAATAAGCAGCAGCAGGTTCAGCGGACTGGCCAGATAATAGCCGAAGATCGGCAGCATGCTTGTGCCGATGCCGATATGGAAATTGTACAGCGGATCACCGCCGCCGAGCAGTGTCTCCCGCAGCTGCGCGAGCAGCGGCGCGTACTGGTGGTGCATGTCCACGATCATCCCGGTCTTACCATCCGCGCCGCCGACCGGCCACATCCCCAGATAGGTGTAGCCGATCACCAAACCGATCAGCGTCAGGACGCCGGCCGTCACCGGATAATACCACACGCCGCGGCGGGTGCGCTGCGCGGGATGACGTCCTTTGAGCGTCTCAAACAGCCAGCCGGTGAACAGCGCCGACAGCAGGCCCGCAAGGCTGAGAATATAGACCCAGCGCTGGAGCACATTGGTGATGCTGATCCACTTGCTCACGTAAAACAGCGGCGTGAGCAGCAGTACACCCAGCACAAAAACCAGCGCCATCAGCACGATGCGCACAGCGTCAATCCGTTTGTTTTCCAATAGCAACAACCCCTATTTCTTTCGCATTCGCCGGGAGATCTTGGGGGAAACCGGATCCGTCTGCACACCGGCTCGGCACGAGTCGACTCCCGGGGAAGACGGAAAAATTCAGGAGAACCTAAGGATAAAGAGCAAGTGGATGCGGTAATGTGCCATATAACCGGCAAAGTCCTGCAAACGGCTTAACCCACACCCCCGCAACTTATTTTTGGGGGGTCGGATACGGTCAGTTCCTGCCGCGGGCGCCGGCGCCCGCGTGCAGTGCGGGCAAAGTTAGACTTATTATACCATGCTTTGTCCGACCGGGCAACCATAAAACCGCCCCACCCCTCTGTACACCGCCCGCCGGATGTGATAGGATTAGGGAAAGAGAATATCCGGAGAAGGGAAGGAAAACGATGCAGGATGCAATACGGCTGCCGGACTGGCTGACTGCACAGGAAGCGCAGGAGATCGGCCTTTGGGAGTATGGCCTGCTGCCGACCGAAAAAATCCTGTTTTCAGAGGAAGTGCGCGCGCTTTGCCGGGATAACGTCTGCGAACGCTACGGCACCTCATGGGCCTGTCCGCCGGCGGTTGGTACGGTGGAGGAATGCCGGGCCAAATGCCTTGCTTATCCGAACATTCTGGTATTCAGCGCCAAATACGACCTGGAGGACAGCTTTGATTTTGAGGGGATGCAGGCGGGTATGCGAGCGTTCAAGACCGTCTGTACCCGTCTGGACGAAACCGCACAAAAGCATCTTTCCCGGTTTATGCTGCTGAGCAACGAGAGCTGCGGCCGATGCGAAAAATGCACCTACCCGGACGCGCCCTGCCGCTTCCCCGATCAGCTGTACCCCGCCATTGAGGGTCATGGCATCCTGGTCAATCTTCTGGCGGCACGTGCCGGCATCCGGTATATCAACGGTCCCGACACCGTGACTTATTTCGGTGGACTGTTCTTCTGAGTAACCGAACCCTATCCATCCCACAGGAGGCAATGTGATGGCCGATACTGTTTCTTCCCGCCTGCCCGAAGTCTTCCGGAAGCGGATGCACGCGCTGCTTGGCGTCGATTATGCTGCGTTCCTGGCCGGCTACGACCGGCCGCTGTCCCGCGGGCTGCGGGTCAATACCCTGAAAGTTTCTGCCGAGCGACTGCGTTTGCTTTTTCCGCTGCCGCTGACACCGGTACCATTTTCGCCGGACGGCTTCGCGGTGCCGCCGGATTTTAAGGCTGGCACGGATCCGCTGCACCACGCCGGCGCGTATTATATGCAGGAACCGTCCGCCATGTCGGCGGTAACGGTGCTTTCGCCGCAGCCGGGGGAACGGGTGCTCGACCTCTGTGCTGCTCCCGGCGGCAAGTCCACCCAGATAGCAGCAGCGCTCGGTGGGCGCGGCCTACTGTGGAGCAACGAGTACGTCCGCTCCCGCGCACAGGTTCTGCTGCAGAACCTCGAGCGCTGCGGCGTGACCAATGCGGTGGTCTCCAGCACCGATGCGCATACCCTCGCCGAAGGGCTGCCCGGCTGGTTCGACGCAGTGCTGGTGGACGCGCCGTGTTCCGGGGAAGGCATGTTCCGCAAGGAACCGGCAGCGCTCGCGCAGTGGAGTGAGGACAATATCCGGCTGTGTGCCGCGCGGCAGCAGGATATTCTCGATGCGGCCGCCGAGCTGGTGCGTCCCGGCGGGCGGCTGGTATATTCCACCTGCACCTTTGCTCCGGAGGAAAACGAATGCCGGATCGCTGCTTTTCTGATGGATCATCCCGCGTTCACGCTTGAGGACTGCGCCGCACCGTTCGGACGGCCGGCCTTTGCCTTTGATCGGGTATCGGCTTTTGCGAAAGAGATTTCATGCCATGCCGATCTCACCCTCTGCCGGCGTATCCTGCCGGATGACGGTGGGGAAGGACACTTCATCGCCCGCCTGCGCCGCGCAGACGACGGATATCCGGGAGCCGCTGCGGATTATGTATATCCCAAACCGGATACTTATTGTAAAATGACAGAAGAATTATACGCACAGTGCTTTACCGATATCCCGCAAGGGCGGCTTGTCCTTAACCGTGAGCAGGTGCGCCTGCTGCCGGAGGGACTGCCGCGACTGCAGGGACTCGGCGTGCTCGCGGCCGGCACCACAGCGGCGGAGGTGTGCCGGAATCGGGTGGAACCCTGCCACGCCGTGTTTATGGCGCATCGGCCGGAACACTGCCGCAGCCTGCTTTCACTGCCGCCGGAGGATCCCGCGACTGAGCGGTTTCTGCGCGGCGAAACCCTCAGCGCTCCCAACGCCTTCGGGTGGACCGCCGCTGCAGTCGGCGGGGTGGTTATGGGTTTCGGTAAGGCCTCCGGCGGGGTACTCAAAAACCGTTATCCCAAGGGGCTGCGTCTGCGGTAAACACATCTGACAGCAAAAAGCGGACCGAAAGCTTGGGCTTTCGGTCCGCTTTTTATTTTCTTCAGTCTTCGTCCTCGTCGTCGGGTCGCTCCCAGTTGTGCCAGACGTTCTGGACGTCGTCGTTATCCTCGAGCATTTCCAGCAGCTTCTCCATTTTCGCCACCTGGTCGGGATCGTCGATCGCAGTATAAACATCCGGCACCTGCTCGATTTCCGCCGAAACGAACGAATAGCCCTTGGCCTCCAGATCATCGCGCACGCCGGAAAAATCATCCGGTTCGGTGGTGATCTCGAATACGTCGCCGTCGGTGGAGAAATCCGCCGCCCCCGCTTCGAGCGCATCCTCCATCACCTTGTCCTCATCAAGGCCTTCCGCCTCGATCGCCAGGATGCCTTTCTGATGGAACATGAAGCCCACGCAACCGGTCTGGCCGAGATTCCCGCCGTATTTATCAAAATAATGCCGCATATCTGCCGCCGTGCGGTTGCGGTTGTCGGTGAGCGTCTCGACGATTACGGCGATGCCGTTGGGACCATAGCCCTCGTACTGCAGCGCTTCGTAGTTGTCGGCATTGCCGTCGCCGGCGGCCTTTTTGATGATGCGCTCGATGTTGTCGTTGGGCACGTTGTTAGCCTTTGCCTTGGCGATGGCGTCCTTCAGCTTGGAGTTCGACGCCGGGTCAGCGCTGCCGCCCTCTTTGACCGCCACCGCAATCTCACGGCCCATTTTGGTAAAAATCTTGGCCTTCTGCCCGTCGGTTTTTTCCTTCTTGCGTTTAATATTGTTCCACTTTGAATGTCCGGACATGGTCTGTACCCTCACTATCGCATAATATAAGCCGGTTTGCCGGCAAAATCTCCAATGTTTTGATTATACCATCCCGCCGGAAATATTGCAAGAGGGGCGATAAAGTGTATCTCTTCAAAAGTGGAGGCGTACAATAGTGGGTGTGTTTTTTGTAAAAGAAGGTTGCAATTCTTCGCCAGACACTATATAATAGAGGGTACATGCCGGTGTGATGGAATTGGCAGACGTAGTGGACTCAAAATCTGCAACGCCGTTTCACGCCGCAGCAGCGTAAACCCTTGACGTATCAAGGCTTTTGACAACTGAATACAGCATATGGTCTTTATGTCCCTCCTCGATGTCCCTCCGATTTCTCAGAAAGTTCATCGGGAGTAAGATGTAAAAATACAAACGCCGGTGTGTCGGAATTGGCAGACGAGACAGACTCAAAATCTGTTATCCGCAAGGGTGTGTGGGTTCGAGTCCCACCACCGGCACCAAACTCGGCAGCTCGAAAAGTCCTTGTATTGCAAGGGTTTTCGGGCTGTTCTTTTTTGTCCTGCCCATTTTTCACATGAATTGCGCAACAGCAAATTCACCATTTTTCTGGAAAAACAGGAGGGACATCGGAGGGACATTAGCATTCAGGCTGAGGGATACACCCCCATAATTGCGTTTGCAGAAGCAACCTTTGAAGTGAAATCCAAGTGGGTGTAAATATTGCTCGTGGTTGAAATATCACTATGGCCCAACCACTCTTGAATTTCTTTCAGACTGACTCCATTCGCATATAAAAGACTTGCGCAACTATGCCGCAGATCATGAAAGCGTATTTTCCGCAGCCCATGCTTTTCAAGAAAAATCGGAAAATGCTGTGTGATGTAACCCGGCTTAATCCGGTCGCCCATTTCATTTACATAGATATAGTCACGGTATTTCTGGCAGTAAGAACGTCCGCAGAGCTTTCGATTCATTTCCTGTTGCGCTTTCATCCGAAGCAGGAGTTCTTCAAACGGCGGGACAAGCGGCAAGGTGCGATGACTGGATTTGGTTTTTGTTCTGTCCTTTTCAATTATCCTGCTTTTGCCGTCTATGCACACCTGTGTGACTGTATGGCTGATCGTGATGGTCTTTTTCTTAAAATCAATAGCGCTCCATTTTAGTCCCACAACTTCGCTGCGGCGTAAACCATAAAACGCACCCAAAATAACCCCAAACTCAATCGGGTCTCCTTTTGTGAGTTCAAACAACTTGTTCAGTTCTTCCTCATTGTAAATACTTCCGACGAATTTTTCTTTCTTCGGGCGCTCAATTCTGTCAGCAGGATTTGTATCAATCAAGCCGAGCTTAAACGCATGCTGCAGAGCCTTGCGGATATTAGCATGCCGGTGAATAACCGTGTTGGCAGATACGCCATTTTCATTCATTTCATAGGCGTAATAGTCCTGGATGTGTTTTGGTGTGACTTCGACGAGCGCTAATCCGGGATGATGTTCATCGAAATACGGTATAATTTTGTTTTTAACAGCAAAAGAGTATGCGCCATATGTGCTTATCTCCACATTCTTTTTCGTCATTTCCAGCCAATCCAGAAGAAACGCTGTAAAGGCAATTTCGCCGCAAGGATCAGGGTCTGTTTCTACGGTTAGTGCTTTTGCCGCCAGTTCCGCCTCTTTGGCCTCGCGTGCCTCTCTAAGCATCTTCTCAGCACGTTTCTTATTTCCCTTTACAGGAAGTCCTGTCGATTTCGACGGAGTTTGCCGTTTCCCACGTTCATCTGTATAGCTCAATACAATATGATAATAGCCTCTTTTTTCTCGCAGATGTCCTGCTACCATAATAAAACCTCCTTTGATTGGTGCAGTGCATATTCACCTGCCATTGACAGTTAAGAGTATAGCAAAGTATATTTCAAATGACAAATGTGCGCACAATATTTCACGCATGGGATTTTTCTACGATTTCCAGATATGCCAAAATATTTATTTTGGGTATGCAATATCGCTTTCCTATAATCATACCTTTAATACGTCCGGATTTCAGTAAACGATAGGCCGTTTTCACGCAAATACCACCAAGCATTTCACACATCTGTTCAACTGTAACCACGTCGGGGTATTCCGGAAAGAATAGCTTATAGGCTTCATTTGTTTTCATAAATCATCACCTAATAGCCACACTGATTGCCAGTGCGCGATTCAGGGCCGGCATGATTGTATCGGCCAGCTTGCCGGCATGACGTTCCAGTCGTCTTTTATCAATGGTGCGGAGCTGCTCCAAAAGGACGATAGATGGCCGCCCAAGCCCCGATGTTTCGTCGATATATACATGCGTGGGTAATTTCGCTTTGGCGCCTGTGCGGCTTGTCATGGACGCTACAATAACGGTAGGACTAAACTTGTTGCCCGTGTTGTTCTGAATGATGACAACCGGGCGGTAACCCGCCTGCTCTGAACCGATCCCCTCTCCCAAGTCGGCGTAATATATGTCCCCGCGCTGATATATTCTGTTCATGGATAGACCTCCCCGACAAATTTAGGCGGTATAGTTCGCCTATGTAGGGGTTAGGCGGCAAAACAGAGTTAAGGTTGTTCTGCCGCCTTGCCCGTATGATAAGGTAGACCTATTTGTCCCCGACACCCCGATCTACTAAGGGAAGTCATCAAGCGGCTGGTGGCTGCCAGCTCCACGGGAATTTCACCCCCGGCAGGATCTCTGCCGGATGCTCTCATTGCCTGCGACGGCTCACGCTCAAATAGCGCTGCTCGCCCGGACTGTGACGGAACATGTGTATCATTGTCCCCATTGCCTGTCATCGCCATGCCGGAAGCCATCCGACATTTATAGCCGACGTTTATCGCTCTTTGCCGTAAAAAGAAAATCCGGCAAAATCATGGCGCAGCCGCTATCGTGGCTTATGCTTACCGCAACAGCAATAGGAATGTACTTGATGAATGGATATATTCAGTTTTCAAAGAGCCTCAGAAAAGGTCGTTATGAACCCTTTCACCTATTGCATTTTTTCAGGGGTAATGTACAAGTATAATCTTGAAAATTTTTCAAAAAAATTAGCAGGCCGTCCTATATGGATGGCCTGCCTGGGAAAAGGGATTAGATTTTTTCAAAGTATCGTTTTAGTTTGTCGGTTGCGCGTTTCAAGCTATCTGCTACGGAATTAACATAAACCGCTTCTTTAACCGCAATCTGCCGTAGCGTTAGACCGTGGATATAGCGCTGGATAAACCGCCGCTTTTGCTTTTCGGTCATATGACCCTCACGGAACAGCTTGTCCACCGCAATCATAACGCGCTTCTTTTCTTCATTCTCTATGTATTCGTCATCGAGCGAACAGGTTGCGCAAGCTTCGGTTTCTTCGAGGCCGTTGAGGGAAACCCGTTTGTTACCCTGCGCCGTTTCCAACCGTACCTGTTTCAGATACCATTCATCTGACAAACGCTTGAGGGCTTGAAAATCCGCTTCGGTTTTATCCGGGTTTTCCCGCAGATAGTCTTCCAGTGTCACCTCAACAATGCCATCCGCAAATTTATAGACAATTCCCTTGCGGTATTTATTCAGAGCATAGTCACTTTTGTGATAGTTTTTCACACCTCATATCCTCCAATCTGTTTTTTGTGAAAACAGATTGGAAAGGTGGTGATCGGCAGCCTACGCCGCCGCTGAGGCTAACATAATAAAAAAGGCCAAACTCACCCCTTGATTTCACAAGAGTGAATTTGGCGATATAGCTGAAAAGGTATCTAGCAGACTTCTTGCATGGCCGAATGGATATTTTCGTGAAGTGCAACGACCTCACTCCAACCTTGTGACGACATGCCCGGCATAGTGCTAGGTCGGGCATGTTGCCATCCATTTTCCTGGCAGGTTCAAAAGTTCAGGTCTGCGCGAAAATTCCTTTTTCAAGCAAAACGCGAATTTTCGTATTTTGCTATCTGCAATTCGCGTTTCGCTTATGTAAAAAAAGAGCCGGCCGATCTGAGCACTTTGCTCAAGTCGGCCGGTCTTTTACTTTATTTCTGATCTATGAAAATTTTTACGAAGCCATCCATTACTTCCTTTCCCTCATCTGTAAGCCCATAGAGCTTAATTGACGAGTCATCATCAATTCCAAGTATTTCAAAAAGTAAATATAAATTCTGAATCTTAAATTCAACCGCCCTGAAATGCGCCCTGTATTTCAGGGTGGTTTTGCATCAACATAGGGTATAGCTCTTTAGTGTAACCCCCCCATTGGGCACTGCACCAACAGGTTCAAAAGTGATGTTGCGTTGCTCGTCGGGAAGCATTATGAAGTAATTATCCTCAAAAATATAGTTGCCTTCCAGTTCCACTGCATGTACATAACATTCTGCTTGAACGACAATATGAAAATCATCTTGTTCGATGATCTTCAACGCATTTTCAATCAGAGCGATATTTAGCTTACCAGATTTGTAGAAACATCTGTCCATCTCAGCGTTGTATCGCAAATCACATACAACCAACATATCCGAGGAAGTCTGCCACGGCAAGCATATGGCAGCAACATCATACGCCTCGACCTTAGCATTGAAATAATAGCTGTCAGCCACAACACAATTCTCTGTCAGGCATATCAGATATGCCGCTCCGGTGACCTCCGCTCTGCCGCATCCATCATTGGATACTTTCAATTCATAGAATCCTGTATCTACATCCAAGGTGCCCACAATATGCTTCGCGCACCGCTTAAAGCAATAATAAGCCGGCTTAGGCAAACAGTAATAATCTATGAAAGACCATCCCAAAGCAGCAGGCCAGCAGTCATTATACATCCAAAACACCAGGCCATTGCAATATCCCAGATTTCTTCGGCAGTTCTCAAAGAGCACACGAACCCACTCGTACTGAATATACTTGTATTTAAAGAATCGGTCATGACCATCCGTAAAGCTGCCTAAAACCTTCTGGGCAAAATCACGAATGTCGCAGAACAGATGCCTGTCCAATGCGGGATTATTCTTTGTATGATAAAGAATAATTTCCTCCTTCTCATCGTTAAACAGATCTTCTTCGGTCATAAACTTCAACATTGACGGCAGCATCACCGCACCAAACGTAGGTTCCTCCGATATGAATCTAGCTGTAAACTGATTAAGGAACTCCTTGTAGTCCATGCAGTCTGAATTGTGGAAGTATTCAAAGATATTCCAGCAATAGTTAGAATTATGGGTAGTACCACAGGTTACAGATGCATAGGTATCACCACCAAAGGGACTGGATGGCAGGAATTGCCGAAACCGATCATAGGCATATATAGTCGGTGCAATACCACGAAGAGCCGTGTCCCTCCCTGTATAGTCCTTCTGTGTATCGCTTCCTTCTACAGCATTTTCATTATCCCCATGCCACCAAGAGAGACAAGGATGATTGCGCAGGTATTTGACCGCGAATTCTGATTCTCTTTGCAGTGCGTCAATAAACCACGATTCTTTTTCAGGATAATGACCACAGGCCATCATAAAATCCTGTACCACCAAAATTCCCTGTCTGTCACACTCATCATAAAAGGCTTGTTTCTCTGGCAGCCCGCCACCCCATACCCGCAGGAAGTTTGCATTCATGGCAGCAGCCTGTCGCACAAGCTTGCGAATTTTCTCATCCGTCTCTGCTGATGGGAACGGCTCACAGGGGACCCAATTCCCTCCTTTGCATAAAATTCTTACACCATTGATTAGCACCTGAAAACCAGAAAAAACTACATTCTTACTATAAATTTTTCCAATTTCTGTTTTCTGTACTGCCGCGGCTTTGATCCAATAAGGGCTTCCTTCCAGATCTGGCAGCTGAAGAATCTTCATCGTTCGTATACCAAAGGTTTCCTCAGTGCATGTGTCACCAATGGTGACAACAATCGTGTAGAGCGGCTGATCCCCGTATCCATTGGGAAACCACAATTCCGGATTCACAATATCAAAGCGACGGACCATTACGCTCTGGTCTGCATAGAAGGATGTGCAAGCCACACGTTTCCCAGCAGGGGACCGAATCTCCACATGCGCAATCTTTCCTTCTTCGCAATTAGAAAAGGAAAACTCGGTGTAGATCTGGGCACTGAACCTGTCGATACTTTCTGTTTGTACATAGAGGCTTTCCAACCATATTCCCTGCACATACTTCAGATATACCGGCCGAAAAATGCCGCAGGTCACAAATCTGTCCACCCAGTCCCACCCGTAAGTACATTGCATTCTGCGAGTGTGCAGGCGCTCACAGGTAAACGCAGCACACAACTCCGGTTTATCTTCCACTTCTTTTACCGGAGAGCGAAAACGAACCTTCAGCTGGTTTCCTTTCTCCTGCAGAATTCCCTTAACGGGGTATTCATGAGGAATAAACATATTATCCGCACTGCCCAACCACACGTTGTTGAGCCATATATCCGCATAGGTATCCAATCCTTCAAATACAATACTAACGCAATTTCTTGTATCCGCATCAAACTTGCAGACATATGTCCAATCATAGCGCTCAATCCACTGGTAATTTTTGTTGTTATCCCGCCAAAACAAATTCTCTATGATCCCGTGCTTTTGCAAATCTGTATGGACACAACCAGGTATTTCAGCCGACAAAGTGCCTGTTTTTTCATTTTGTAAAAACCAGCCATCTTGCAGATATTTCTTCTTCATTCCTTTTTCACCCCATCAGGAACATGGTTTGCCCGGCAGTCTGCGCCGGGCAAACATCAATTACATATAATCTCTACACTGCCAGGCAGCAAACCATCACACTCAGCAAAAACACGATAGCTACCCTTCTCACCTACACTTTTTACTACACAAAGACACATTCCAGCAAGGGTCGGGATGCAGTCAGCTTTTAATCTTCCGAGATAAGTAGGGTCACCGTTGTCAACACCAACAATTTCGAGGCCGCTTTCCACCTGAAAGCTGATGGCGGATGAACCAACGGGAACGAGCGTTCCCTTTTCATCCTCCACCCGAACCATTATGTAGGCAAGCTCATCATCGGACAGTTTTTCCACCTCAGACACCGCTTTTATGCGAGCCGGTTTTCCTGCAGTTCTCACACAGTCTACTGCGCACACCTCCTCCGCATCATCATAGGCCTTTACCAACAGTTCACCAGGCTCATAGGGCACTGCCCAATGCAGGCGCTCACCATGTACCGGATCGTAAGCGCATATTCCTTGCGATACACCGTTCAAAAACAGCTCCGCTTTTTTGCAATTTGTGTATGCCTGCAGATTAATGACCTGCCCTTCTTTTCCCTCCCAATTCCAATGAGGGAACAGGTGGATCATGGGTTTTACGGTCCAACGGGATTGATAAAAGTAAAAGGCATCCTTTGGAAATCCGCAGGTATCCGTCACGCCAAAGTAGGAGCTTCTGGATGGCCATGCGTAAGGTGTCGGCTCACCAAGATAATCCATGCCAGCCCAAATAAACATACCTGCTACGGCTTTACTTTCCTGATGCTTTCGCATCGAATACTCTGCACTGAGGAAACGCGCTTCCGATGTGGATATGGATTCTCCCTGTGCCAAAACAATTGCCCGCTGTATGTTGCTTAAAACAGAAAGATCATATTCTCCCCGCTTCCAGAAAGGTGTTGTACTGGTTGTTTCGCTTCCAATTATTTTCCGATTTGGATACTTATTTAAATCCACATCATACAGAGCCTCAGCGTAATTGTATCCTACAAGGTCCAGCTGATCCTGGAAATGGCTTTCCTTTGTTCCCGGCATATCAAAACAGCAAGCACAGGTGACCGGTCTGGTAACATCCAACGCTCTTACGAGTTCCCGCATTCGATGTGCTGTGGTAACTCCCTCCGGTATGCAAAGCCGCTGCTCTGGCAGTTCATTGCCGATACTGTACGCAATGACGCAAGGATGACAGCGGTCACGCAGAATTGTTTCCTGCAGATCCCGTTCATACGATTCATTAAAAAAAGGAGCATAGTTCTTTGTGCATACTTTCTCGTCACTATTGCTGACTCTCAGGGCTAACATCGTTTTCGCTGTAAACCACTCATCAAACATCTCGTCCATTACAAGAATGCCCAATTCGTCACACAAGTTTAAAAAGCTCTCGGAAACCGGGCTATGGGCCACACGGACTGCGTTACTGCCCATGGATTTCATAATCATCAATTTCCTTCGCTCTGAGGTCTCGTTCGCTACAGCCCCCAAACAACCATTGTCCTGATGCAGGCAAACTCCGTTAATTCTTACTGGTTTACCATTCAAATAAAAGCCATTTCTCTTTGTAAACTCTGTGGTACGGATACCACATTTATACTCAACATGATCACATAATACGTCATTCCATTGCAGATTTGCTGACAGCAAATATAGGTATGGGTCCTCTGTATTCCACAACTTCGGATTTTCTATCCGGGCCTCGGTAACTCCCTTGATACAGGGACTGCCGTCCAAATTACCAGACACAGATTTGCACCACACAACTGAGCCGCCCTTGTTGCTCAGCGCCAATTTAAGGGTATATTCTCCCACAACTTGTTTTGTGTTTTCAATTGCATATTGTACCGAAATGACCGCTCGCTTTTCGCTTGCAGCGATTGTCACAGCAAATGGATACCCTCGTGCAATACTGACATCCTCTAGAATCCGGATCCATACATCCCGATAAATACCGGAGCCGGTATAGTAACGTGATGCCGGTTGGAGGGAGTTATCTACCCGAACTGCGACCACATTATCCTCATCAAAGCGCAGCTGGTCCGTTACGTCATAAAGCTGCTCCACATAACCGTTGGCGCGCGCTCCTGCCTTTTGCCCGTTTATCCAAATTTCCGCGCATCGAAAAATTGCGCCAAATCTCAGAACAATGCGTTTCCCCTTCCAGCCAGCAGGGATATAAAAATTCTTTCTGTACCAACCAATACCTGCAGGCAAGAAACCCCCACGGCACAAAGTCGGAGCAGAGCGGTCAAATTCTCCTTCAATACTCCAGTCATGGGGAAGTGTCAGCTTTCGCCAATTGTTATCATTAAATTCAGGTATTTCGGCACCGGAAAAATCCCCCAGACAGAACTTCCAGTTGTCATTAAACTTGAACTCTCCTTTTCTTGCGTAAGCCATCCTCACCAATCACTCCTCTCTCTACATTCCAATTGTTCAGCGCCACAAAGCTGTCAGCAGGCACAACCACACTACAGCAATGTTTTTCTATGCAGACTGTTCCCACAGGAGGTTTTTCCTCCGAACCGATTGCCAGCAGGGTTTGTCTGCTGTAGAGATACTGCTCGTGAAGCGCCGACTCTTCCACACACTCCATTTCCACAACTATATCCTCTCTGCTTCGTTCACCAACAAATAGGCCCATCCCAAATCACATTGCAGTGCCGTTGCTGCCACAGTGTTTCTTGTGATATTGCCTTATGCAGCACAGAACCCGGCTTGGTATCACGCGTAACCATAGCAATTGAATAAAATGGGTATCTTATGGTCCAGCCTTAATCCTTAAATTGCCAAAGAACTCTGTGCATTTTCTGTTTTTCACCATAGTACTCATCAAGCAAGCACCAGTGGAGCATACCTGTACAGCCATCACCCAGTATAATGGTCATCATTTTGCCATACACAGAAGCTCCCAGCCCTGTTCATTTACGCCGTGACGGGTATTTATTTTCCGAAACAGATGAAGGTCTAACTCTGCGTCTATTCCGTCCAAATGTTAGCCGTTAGGCTTGTCAAATTTCAATGTGACTGAACGTTTTCCTGAGCGAATGCTTGTTCTTTCTCCAATGTCAATTTAACACTGTAAAGCTTTTGGCTGGCAGTGTCACACCAAAGTGGTGCTTCTCAATAACTACTTCAGCAACCGGCTGGAGTACTTCCGTACCATTTTCAGGCAGTTCCTGCTCGCAATAAATGTATTGCTTGTGTACCCCCGACATCTCAACACAGTCTATTTCAACTGTCACATCCTGATGACCATCATTCACCAGGAGATACGTCCAACCGGAATCACATTGCAGTGCCGTTGCTGCTACCGTTTTCTCCTGGGTTATTCCCTTATACAGTGCGGAGCCGGGTATCGTATGCCGCGTCACCAGAGAAATGGCATGGAATGCAGGTCTGACTGTCCAACCCTCATCTTTGAATCTCCAAAGGCCCCTATACATTTTCTGCCAATCATTATAGTACTCATCAAACAGGCACCAGTGGAGCATACCTGTACAGCCATCACCCAGCAAAACAGTTATCATTTTGCCATACAACAGCCCTCGTTCAAAAGAGTTGTTTTGCGGAAGATCCTTCCAATCACCTCCATCATCCCAATAGCAGCCGAATTCATTGATTCGGAAATCCTTTTTGGTATTTTTCTGATAAGCGGTCGTTATCTCCGCGCTCTTTGCTGCAATATCTGAAAGCTGGCCATGCACAGGGAAATAGTAGAAATGGGAGTTCATACTATCGGAAATTGCCTCAAATTCCGGATCTCCGGAGCACTCCAGCATCCAGGAAAACACGCCACCGTCATCACCGGTGCAAAGCTCCACACAATCCCGTAAACCTTCCCGAATGAGCCTTTTTTCAAGATTCATGACCATCCGCTTATAATCTTGAAAATTAACTTCTGCCGTGGTTTTTACATAGTAGGCAGGATTGGGTTCGTTATAAGGCGTAATCTCCTGAATGCAGGTGTAGCCCTTCACCTTTATCAGCCAAGTCAGCAGAGCACAGAAGTTCTCACTCCATTCATCCAGATCATTGGGCGGAGACACCCAATGCACACATCCGGGAATCGCCAGCCAGGAATTCTGAGATGCATGTGCTCCCCAGAGTGTCAGATTGACCCGAATTCCAAACTCCTCCGCCATATCCAGGATCCGGTACACAGACTGCATCGCCTCGCTATCCCAGGTAAATGCGTCAAAATCAGTAACAAAGGGATCATCATTATCATTCTCCGGTTCATACCACTCCGGCATGATCATCATACGGATCTTATGCAGCTTCATTCCCTGGATTCTTTTACACAGAAGCTCCCAGTCCTGTTCATTTACACCGTGACGGGTATTTATATCCCGAAACAGATGAGGATCTAGCTCTGCGCCTATTCCATCCAAATGATATCCATTGGGCTTGTCAAATTGAACGAATACATTTCCTCTAGCATCAATTCCAGTTAGATTCATAGTTCATTTCTCCAATTGTGATTCTGTTACGAACAGTCGATTCCACACGAAGGCAGGGATGTACTCCCATAAGATTGGCATTGGATATATGGTTCTCATAGACGCTCTCAAAGAACGTACTACTTTGACCAGTCATAAATTTTTAAATTACAGCAAAACTCATTCAAATCGTCTTCTCACTGTGTACAAATAAAACAGTTTAAGATAACCGGAAACCGGTATTCTCTATAATACGAACCTTCACATCTTTTTCGCCTGTCTTGTAAACTTCAACTGTAAGCGTGCAACCATTGCGTTTATACGTACCTGCAGCATAATTGATATTTTGGAAGGCAACGGGTCTAAGTTCTATATGATTTGGATCTGTAAAATCTGGATTGATATTCATCCCAAGAATATACCGGAAAAAACAAGCAGATATATCGCCCCAGAAATGATGATTGAGCGAAAGCATTCTGCTTCCATCTTTTCGCAGAATGCTATTAGGAAAGGTTTCATTAATACTTTCTCCTAAAGATGTCAATCCCTGATTAATCCACCACTTGAAGCTCGGCAGTTCTTCCTGTGTAATCAATCGGTAGGCCAGATCGGGCATTCCATGATCACACAATACGCGGAACAGAACACGTGCTCCAAGCACACCTGTCTTGAAATGGCCGCACTGTTCAATCAACTCCAGCAATTTTTGAAAGGCTGCCGATTCTTCTTCTTTTGTAAAAACACCAACCGACAGCGCCTTTGCCTGAGCTGTCTGCGTGCGGCAGGATATGCACATTTCCTCACCCAGATACTTTTTTCGAAATCTATAAACGAACTCCTCTGCATATTCTCTATATTTGTTCTGCAATTCTGTTTGTTTCACACAAGAAGCTAAAAAAGCTGCCTTTTGGAATATCTCAATAGCCGTTAGGCTGTCTGTTACCTCCAGTGGTGTCGAGCTCAAGTTTTCACTCACAGATAAGGTTTCACACCAATCCGGCAAGCCAAAAGCAACCAACCCATCCTCATTCCGACGCGAAATAAAATAGTGTAAATATTTCTCAATTGCTGGAAGACTTTCATAAATAATCGTCTCGTTTCCAGTAAATCGATACACCTGGTATGGTACCTCGATCAGTGCCAAATCCCATGCAGGACCATTTCCCCATTCATATCCCCATCCCGATGTTGGGCAGATAGCAGGAATCGCACCATCATTGCGTTGACTGTGACTTAAATTACGCAGCCATTCCCGCATCGTTGCAGCACAATCAAAATTATACAGCATTTGCTCACAGGAAAGAGCAACATCCCCTGTCCACCCATTTTTCTCTCTGTGTGGGCAATCTGTAATAACATACAAAAGATTGCTCAAATCGCTATTCACGGTCATACTTTGCAGCTTGTTGATGATTGGATTGTCAGTTTTCAAACTGCTTCTATCTGAGATGTCTGAATGCCACACCAGCATCGTAAGGAGATCGTCTGTTGCTTGCTCGTCTGATATTCCCTCTACAAACACATATCGAAAACCGTGATATGTAAAGCGCGGTTCATAAACTGCTTCCCCACCCTTGCAGATGTAGACATCTGTCTGCCAGTCACCCTTGTTGTGTATTTCAGGGGTGGTAGTATTCTTGATATACAGGCTCCGGCCCTCAAGTAAGGCTTCGCCATGCTGAAAACGGATTGTTTGCCCCGGCCGGCCATTGATCTTCAAACGACACACGCCCGAAAGATTTATGCCGAAATCATAGAGATATCCTTGCTCGATTTTCCAATGACAAACTGCAGCAATATCCTTTGTGCAACAAACCGGCTCTGCTTCGCACAGTCTTGGTTCGCCTTTTGGCGTTTCAGCCATGATGGGCAAATTCCAGTCTGACGCAGAAAAATCAGGACTGCACCAACTTTTAATCTCCAAGCGCGCATCATAATACTCGCCGTAACGAAGATCATTGTAAATAACTGGCGACTGCATCCATCGGAACTCTTCGTCTGCTTCAAATGCAAGCTTATCATTAAGCATCATCGCCAATGCAAATTTGGGGGCACACCGATAAGGTGCCTTATCAAATTCCCAGCAGGCAACCTGCGGATTTAAAAAACCGTTACCCAAAATAACGCCCACCACATTCATTCCAGGCACAAGATACTCTTTTATATCATACAAATCGTAATAGCAGCAAACATCCGGATTGGAAATGTAAGGAGCCATTTTTCCCTTAGTAATATTCACACCATTAATATACAGCTCATAAAATCCAAGGCCGCAAATAGTCAGCTCTGCTGTCTGCCCAGCTGTATAGCAGAATGCTCTGCGAAACATTGGGGCACCAACAATATGTTCTGCGCCTCTTTCACCCATGCTGTATTTCTTAGTTGCGCAAATAAACCTTCTCGACAACATATTTCATGTTCCTTTTGCCGGCTGCTCAAATATCGCTCAAAACAATAAAACTGTTTGCCGGAATCTCATAATAGATTACATTCTCTTTCAGCTCTACCGTACCGGAAGACGTCAGTGTCAAGCTTCCATCGGAAGGGACTCTGTCTTCCGTATAGGCATAGATATTGTAAGTCCCAGCCGCAATATTACCGTTAATGATCGCAACCTTTTTAGGCAGTGGACTCTCATTCACAAGCAAGTATGTCCAGCCATTTTTGCTTTCCAGTGCCGTTCCGGCAATCTGTACATCCGTAGTGATACCTTTATACATGTCAGAACCGGGATCGGTATGCTGCGTAATCATTGTAATTGCGTAATACGCCGGGCGAATCTCCCAATTCTTATCCTTAAAGGCCCAGAGGCCGCGGTACATAAAAGCGCCCTGGCCGTAATACTGGTCAAACAAACACCAGTGACACATAGCAACACACCCCTCGCCCATGAAGGTTGTCGCCATTTTTCCAATCAGCATTCCGCGTTCAAAAGAATCCAGCGCTTCGCCATATGAGTTGTCATCAAACTGGAATTTCGCGCCAAATTCGTTAACTTTAAACGGCTTATCTGTATTTTCCTTCACCATACCGCTGAGTGTCTGTGCTAAATCTGTCAGTTCACGAAGATTATAATAAACAGACCGATACACATGAGAATTAAAGCTATCTCCAACTTCTTTCAGTTCTTCATGGGTCACATTCTCCAGAAGCCAAGAGGGCACGCCCCCGTCATCACCAATATTTAAGTCTACCAGATCCCTGATGCCTTCTGTTTTCAGCCTCGCGTCCAAGTTGACAACCATCTCTGCATAGTCTTCAATGTTGACCTCAGAGGTATCCTTAACATAATAGGCAGGATTTGGCTCGTTGTACGGTGTGATTTCCTGCACACAGGTATACCCCTTCTCCTGAATGACATATTTCAATAGAGCGCTGAAGTTTTCACTCCACTCATCCAAATCATTTGGAGGCGAAACCCAGTGAACGCATCCCGGAATCGCCAACCAGGACTGCTTCGATGCATGGGCACCCCAAAGCGTCAGATTGACACGGATTCCCTCCTCTTGCGCAATATCCAGCACCTTATATAATGAACGCATATCTTCGTTATCCCAAGAAAAAGCACTCATATCCAAATTATGAGGATCGTCATTTTCATTCTTTGGCTCATACCACTCAGGCATGACCATTACGCGGATTTTCTGCAGTTTCATCGCCCGGATCCGCTCACAGATCATTTCCCAATCCTCTTCCGTTGTTCCATATTTGGTATTGATGGAACGCAGCAGATGCGGATCCAGTTCTGTACCCATACCCTCAAACTTGTATCCGGTGGCTTCTGAGAATTCCATGCGAATGTATCCGGATTCTGTTTCTATCTTGGATACATCTATTTTATTATTATCTTCTGTATTGCAGCCCGGCAGAATTGCAATCATCATACCGACAATCATAAGTAACACCAGTACACGAGATATATACATTTTCATCATTGTTTCTCCCCTTAATTTTGGCTCAGCACAACAAAGCTGTTAGCAGGTATCTCAACAGTAATTGCACCATTATTCATGTTTACCTCTGTAACCGCGTTCAAAGCAAGACTGCCGTCTGTTGGCAATGTTTCCGAGCTGTAGAGATACATGTTATATGTTCCGTCATCTTCATTTTTGTTATTGAGAACAACCTTTTTTGCTTCCTTGCTGTCATTTGCCAGCAAATAGCTCCATCCATTTTCGCCCTGTAACGCTGTGCTAACCAGATTGGGATCCTCGACAGCACCTTTGTACATGACGGAACCTACTTCTGTATGCTGGGTAATCATCGCAATCGCATAATATACCGGACGGATAGCCCAATCTTCGGACTTAAACTTCCACAATCCGCGGCGCATAAGTTGACCAGCACTGTAGTATTCATCAAACAGGCACCAATGTGTCAGACCGACGCAACCTTCTCCCAGAAACGCCGTAATCATTTTCGCCTCCAAAACACCCCGGTCAAAAGAATTATTGGCTTCTGTATCCCTATAGTCACCGCCATCATTCCATGTTAAGCCAAATTCGTTACACTTATAAGTCTTTCCTCCATTTTTTGCAACGATGTCAACACACTGACGGGATATCTGCTGCAGCGCAGCAATTTCGGTTTCAATTCCCCGGTAAAAATGGGAAGTAAAGCTGTCGGAAATTTCCTCAAGCTGCTCGTTAGTCACGCAGCTTTTCAGCCATTCATAGCTGCTGTCGCCGCCATCACTTACGCAAAGGTTTACTTTATTCCGCAGCCCCTCTTTGCGCAATCTTTCTTCCAGGTTGATTACTTTAGCAGCATATGATGCAATATCGAAGTAACCATTGGGTTCGTTGAAAGATGTAATCTCTTTTATACAAGTATACTGCTTTACCTCAAAGCAGTATTTCAGCAATGCGCAAAAATTCTCGCTCCATTCATCCAAATTATTGGGCGGCGATACCCAACTCACCCAATCCGAAGTAGCAGGATAAGCCAGCCACGATCTTTTGGAAAAATGGGCACCCCAGAGGGTCAAGTTCACGTCGACACCATATTCTTCCGCGGCATCGAGCACCATGAACAGGGAATTTATATCTTCATTGTCCCAGGAAAATGCACTCAAATCCATATCCATGGGATCGTTATTTTCATTTTGAGGTTCATGCCACTCCGGCATGACGCATACACGGATCTTATGCAGTTTCATTGCCTTGATCCGCTGGCAGATCAGTTCCCAATCCTCCTCTGTCACGCCCTTTTTAAGATTGAAGGATCGAAAAATGTGAGGATCCAACTCCGTTCCTACTCCTTCAAAAGTATAACCATTGGACTCAGAAAACGTAATCTGTACGTAATCATCTGTTACATTCGCTTCTGTCGTTGTCCCAGGGCCGGAGACGGAGGGCGTGACCGTATTGCAGGCTGCCAGGTTTATCGTCAAGCAAACCAGCAGCAAGACCGCGTAACAGCGTAAATCCTTCTTCAGGAACATTTTCATACACCAAAACTCCTCGAATGTTTGTATAGCAACTTCATTCTACCAGAGACCGGCAAGCCGTGTCTACTTTTTTGCCTCTTTCAATTTGCGCAACTTATTGTACCTTATCCTCCTTTCATCAGCAGGGACAAAGACATATCAGTTTATTATACACTACTATAAAGTAAGGGCGTTGCAGAACACTCTATTGAAGAATGCTGCAACGCCCTTGATTTGAAGGGCTTTCTTTAAAGCAAAGCTTTGCCTATAATATTACAGAAGATTTTCCTTCTTCTTGCAGATCACAACCGCTGCCGCCAGGCTAATCATGCAAACCATTGCGGCAACAGGCATCATGGAAACGTCGCCAGTCTTGGGATTGCTCTGATAATCAGACAACTCAACACCTTCAATATTCAGATCGGTGACGGTAAAAGAGTCCAGATTATCCACGCAGCAGAAAGATACATATCCTGCAGGCAGATAAGCCGTTGTGCGCTGCAAATACTGCACACCATCAACAATAACCGTAATTTCAAGTTTGTTGTCAACTTTCTTGGTGTGGATCTCCATGGTATGCTCTACGCCATCATTCAGTTTGATGGGTGCTGTATCGCCCAAGCGGCTCCAATTCTCTGCGCCGTCACTGACGTTGATAGAAATGCTATTGTCGGTTCGAATCAGAACTGAAACAGCCTTATTACCGGGCTTTAACGGATATGCATTATGTCCATTCTCTTCCATTTTTTCCAGCGTAACATTGTTGCGCAGAGAAATGAATACAATATTATTGTTGTTGTTTGCTTTAAATTTAAGTGTAATAATACCATCACCAACGGTCTCGCCGGTAAAGGTTGCAATGCCCGCATCGCCAGTAACCGTAAGGCTGCCATCACTGTTAAACTGATTCTTTGCCTCGCTGTTAGTGCCAAAAATCCAATATTCCTTGTCCGCGTTCAGCAAGCCATTTTTGTTATTTACTGCAGGTGCATTATCTCCGGTATTGGAACCGGTACCACTGCCAGTGTCTTCGCTGCTGCCAGTGTCTTCGCTGCTGCCGGTGCCTTCGCCGCTGCCAGTATCCTCGGTCTGATAATCAGCAAGATCAACCCCTTCAATTGAAAGGTCTTTCAAAATAAAGCTATTATTGCCACCATTATAGACAACACTGACATAGCTGGCATCCGCGAACCCATCTACGACACAGCTGTCGATTACCTTGGTGCCATCAAAATAGACATTGATGGAAATCTTTCCGTCGCCAGCGTCTGCAGTCTCGATATCAACCACGTGGTCATTACCATCATTGGCTGTGACACCCTCCGGTAAGTACTTGGTACCGCTCTTGTTGGAGATAGTGCTGGCACCCCCGCCGGTACTTGCATTGATAGAGATCTCATTGCTGTTGGGACGCAAAAGGACGGCCAGGCCGGCATGGGGTGCTTCGCTGTACATGATACTCTGGCTGGCTGCCATCTCCGGAGTCAGATTACCTCTAATCTGGATAGCCGCCCACTGATCTTTATTGGTGGAGAACTTTACACTGATCTTCTGACCGTTGCCAACCTTCTCACCGACAAATGCCACGCCGGACTCCCGCAGAAAGAAGGAACCGTCATCCTGGACATTAACGTATTCTTCAGGATCCTCATTATAGCTGCCCCAGACCCAATACTTCGAGTCCGCTTTTAACAAGTTATTGCTCTCTTCTGCTGCCGAAACTACTGTGCCCAAGACACAAAGTGACAGGATAATTGCCAGTGCTGTGATGATTGAAAACCATTTTCGCGATTTCATAGTATACCCCTTTCAATTATTGTTGTTTATTTTTTGCCTGATCTTTCCGCGGATCAAGCCTTTTTCTTTTTGATGACTACCACGGCCGCAACAACACCCGCCGCAACGGCGGCGCCAATCACAATCCAGATCCAGGTCATGTCGAGAGTCTCAGTATCTGCAGAATCCTTGGGTTCGGTTGCAGGAGGATTGGTTTCAGATGGTTTCGTCTCGGGCGGATTAGTCGCAGGCGGTTCGGTTGCAGGAGGCTCAGTCGGATCCGGCTCAGTGGAAGGCTCAACTATTCCGTCCTCAATTTCTACGGACAGAATCTGCAGCCACTCATTCGCATCATAGCAGGCAAAGCTGATATAGCCGGGAGTTTTCATTGGTTCCTCGTCAGTGGCATACTGAGTATAGGTCAGGGTATCGCCGCCATCAACATTGACATCAAACTTAACGGTGTTCTCATCGATCAACGTGGTGGTGATAATCAGCGTATGCTCAACTGTTCCGTCATCGAAGCGGTACTTGCCGTGCTCGGTCATGGTATTCACAGGGCGAAGGCCATCATAGAACCAGTTGGTAAAGCTGATACGGTTGTTCTTAATATTGATGCTAAGGACATTACCCTTACCGTACCAGGGGAATGCACGAACGCCGCCGCCCTCATCGGGATCTCTCAGTTTCTCTTCATCCAAATCGTTGCAGATATAAATGGCTCCCCAGCCGTCATCGGATACAATTGCGGACTTAAAACGAACCGTTACAGTCGTGTTAAGCGGCAGCTTTGCACCGGTGTAGGTAACAATACCGGAGTTTCCCATAATGGTAATGGTATCGTCCTCATTGAAAATGACATTCCCTTGGTATTCCAGACCGGCAACCCAACGGGTCAGCGAATCTTCCGTAATGTCGTAGGCATGTGCCGGCATGATAAACGGAGCTGCCAGCAACGCAATCATACAAACTGTACTAAGGAATCTGATGGTTTTTTTCATAACAATCTCTCCTTTTATTATTCGGGCTTGTTTTCCTGATAATACTCATTCATCCAATCAAGGTGCTCCTGATTGGCCATGATGAACGACTCAACTGCTGCATCAAACTTCTTTGAAGTATCCAGCAGACCATTGCGCGCAGGAGACAGAATGCTGTTTTTGAATTCATCCGAAGCCTGTGCGTATTTACGCGCTATCTCACTGTCCTGATCGGGCCAGAACATGCCCTCTCTGGCATCGCCGTGGGTCGGATAGCTGCGGACATTCTTGATCCACTGCAATTCCTGCTCTGTATAGGTATCCATAATGCGATCCGAAACGGTAACACATTCATAGGCATATGCCTTGGAATACAGGGAAGAAGTAGCCAAGATGTCCTCTGCACCTTCAGGTATTCCCATTAAGCCTTCGCCGCTATCAACCCATTCCTGACCCACACGCCCGTACATTGCCAATTCATAATTGGCAGGATCAGATACCAACCAGTTAAAATATTGCACAACAATTTCTGCATTCTTTGAGGTAGAAGGAATTAACACGCCAGAAAATGCAGCATTTGCTTTTTGGAAGGATGCATAACCGTCCGGCCCAGCCAACGGTCCAATTATTTCAAACTCCGCTTCCGGATTTGCTGCCTTGCACTTACGCGCGATTTCGATTAAATGGGTGACCTCGGGATACTGAATATACACACCTGCGCGGCCACCAATAAACAAATTGTCGCAGGATGCTTCCGTACGGCTGCCGTTATCCACATCCCACAAGCCTTCCTTAACCCAGCGATACTCGGTTTCCAGAACCGTCTTGTAGTTCGGATTCAGGAAACCGGGCATCAGTGTTCCATCCTCTTCCTGATAGAAATAAGATGCCTGCACACAGTTATAGGCACCGGGCAGTATAACGCGGTCCATATCCCAGTGGAAGCCAACCATAGGAACAATTTTTGAGTCCCTGTCACGGAATGCCGCCAGGGCAGTCTCAAACTCCTCGATAGTTGTAGGGATTTCCAGATTGGCATCGTCCAGCCAATCCTTACGGATCAGAATACCGTAGCAGTTTTCCTGTCGTACGCACGGAATAGCAAAGAGCTCACCATTATATGTACAGGTATCAAACGCGATCTGCGGAATCTTTTCCTTTAATGCGCTGCCGTATTTTTTTACGATATCAGTTAAATTCGTAAAATACCCGTCCTCATTGACAAACCGATCCAGTCCACTTGTGGAACCCACATAGTTAAAGATTGCATCAATTTGCTCGCCTCCGGCGATTGCCAAATCAAGCTTGGTATTAATATCCTCGTTCAAGCACAGCTTTACCTCAAGATCAATCTTGATTCCGGTATCCTTGTAGAATTTTTCTTCAATTGCTTCTTTAACAGCCGCATCATTCTGGCCGGCAATCAGTCCTCCAGCTCTGTAAAAAACAATTTTGATTCCCTCCCCATCTGCGCCTTGCTGATTATTGCAGCCAGCAAGTACATATGCGCTGATCATACTCACAACCAGTAGCAAGAGTAGCATGCGAGTTCCTTTTGCCATTTCAATTTCTCCTTCCGTATTTTACTTTTTAAGATACGCTGTGTTCTATCCGTGAATAACAGATGCCATGTTTACTCTTTGACCGAACCCAGCATAATGCCATTGACAAAGTATTTCTGCAAAAATGGATATACAAGAATAATGGGGAGAGTGGAAACAATCACCACTGCCATTTTAGCTGTCTCTGTGGGCAGTATTGTGTTGCCTCCAAGCGCGGTTGCATTCTCCACCAGAACATTAAAATTTTGGTACATCTCACGAACAACCATTTGAATCGGATATTTGTCCACATCACTGATGTACAGCATCGCAGTGTACCATTCGTTCCACTTGCCAACAATGCTGAACACACCAATCGTGGCAATGATCGGTTTTGCTGTTGGGATCGCTATACGCCAGAAAACCTGCCAATGGTTTGCACCATCCATCAACGCAGCTTCCTCCAGCGAAGCGGGCTGGCTTTGGAAATAATTACGTATCAGAATGATATTGTAAGAACTGCATAGCCCCGGAATGACCATAGCCCAAAAGCTGTTATACAATCCCAGATTCCGAACTAACAGATATGTAGGTACCAGTCCACCGGCAAACATCATTGTAAAAACAATCAAAAAGTTGAATGGACCATAGCCTGGCAGATATTTCTTCGAAAGAACATAGCCTAACATAAACTGCACCAACATACCTAACAGGCAGCCCACAAGTGTCAGCAAGACAGTATTAAATATTGAACGCAGCAGAATCGGACAACTCTTAAACACAAATTCATATGCTGCTAAAGTAAGCCCTTCCGGAATTAAAGTGTAGCCGTTTTTCAAAATCTCCAGTTCATCTGACAGGGATGTGGAAATCACCACCAGATAGGGAATGATAAACGCCAGCGAAAATGCCGTCAGGATAAATCCATTGACTACTGCAAATACTTTTTCGCCCTTTGTTCGTTTCAGCATGTTCTCACCTCACCACACACTGGCCTGATCCCGGCGTCTGGCCCATGTATTTGCTCCCCAAACAAGGAAGAATGTCACTATATTCTGGAGAAGGCTCATGGCAGCCGGCGCACTGTAAGTGCCGCTCATACTGGTTCGATAGACCCATGTTTCAAATACGTCCATCGTTTCCCACAATATATCATTGGAACCTACCATAGCATAAATCATCTCAAAGTCTTCTTTTAAAATCTTTCCGATACTCAGAATAAATGTAACCGTAATCATCGGCATCATTGCCGGTATAGTGATATTCCAGGTTTGTTGCCAACGATTTGCGCCATCCACTGTTGATGCTTCGTAAAGTCCAGGATCCGCACTGCAGATTGCAGCGAGAAATGTAATCGTACCCCAGCCGCACTCTTTCCATATTTTTGTGATCGTAATGATTACCGGCCAATATTTTGCAGTTGCATTCCACCTGACAGGATCCTTGCCCAACCATTCCAGCAATTGATTCAAAAGCCCATAATTCGTATCCAAAATATTGAACGCCAAGCCCGCCACAATTGCCCAAGAAAGAAAATATGGCAAATACGCAACTGTCTGCACGCTCCTCTTAAACCAGCGGCACCGCAGTTCATTGATAAGCAGCGCCAGAATAATGGAGGAAGGAAATGCAAAAATCATGGACAACGCAGATAACAGCAGCGTATTCTTAAGCAGATCCCACAATACTTCGCTTTCAAAAAGACGCTTAAAATTATCGAACCAAACCCACTCGCTCCCCAAAAGACCTTTCCATGGAACATACTTCTCCATGGCGATTATCAGGCCTGTCGGCATCGGAATGTACTTGAATACCAAATACCACAGGAGGCCTGGCAGGGCCATCAAATACAATACCCAATATTTCTTGATGGCTCTTCGAACAGCCATCCTTTTTTTCGGTTCAGTCTGTCCTATCACCTTACTCATAGCCAGCATTCCTCCAAGCATCTCCCATTATTTTCAGCATTTATAGAATCGTTTCTATGCTTATACTTATCTTATCACCAACAGCCGCCGTTGTCAATATAATTTTTTTGTATATTTCGGCATTTATGCGATTAATAATTTACAATAGAAGTTGATTCTTGTGGAAAAATCAGTATAATAATGTGTATAGAAATTTATATTTGGACGGATCAGGGTATAATTCCAATATCACAGAGTTCAAAATGGCTTCCTGCAGCATCTGGTATCATAATCGTTTCCAGTCTCACATGGTGCTGCCCCCTGCTGAAACCATACAGCATATCACTGCGGATCCAGTCTGGCGTCTGGTAACACCATTCAGGCCTGGGGCCAATTACTTCATTCCACTGGCCATCATCTACCTGAATCCGATATCCGGCTGCATATCCATTGATCCGCACAAATAGTACCAATCCTGTTCCTTCAAACTCAAACTCCAATGCAGCGCCAATAGCTGTTGTCTGCAGAATTCTTTCGACTGTTGGTATTCGATAGCATCTGACACACTTCCATGGACCCATGCGACGAATCATATCATGATTCAGCTTATGTGCTTTTCCCCAATGTTCTATAAATAGCGGTTCAGGCATTTCATAGTCCATTTTCTCAGCAGTCTCGCACGCATCCTCGATAAGGCACATTACTGATTCCGCATAAAGTCTGCTGCCTACATCTCCCGCATGGACTTTATCAGGCAGCCATTCTTCATAGCGGACATTGCCCGCCTGAAGCTGCGCAAAGGCATATGCTCCCATATTCACACTGGTAATTGAATAGTGCTTACAGATTTCCTCAAACTCTGCGACACCTTCATACAGGGTACCATTGAGCATATCCTGGAGCATTCCACCATAATAGGTGTACACAACAACAACATCAAATTCCCGCTTTTCATAGCCCAGCAGTTTGCGGATCAGTCCTTCACGGCACAATTTTCGCTCCTTTGATGGCATATCCTTGTCGTTAACCGCATATTCCACAAACACAATATCACAATTTCTGGAGAGAATGTCTTGCTCCACACGAAACAGCGCGCTTTCCGAACCAGTTGCCCCTTTAGCTGCATTCTCCACATTGACAGTCACTTCCGGAAAGCTTGACACCAGCCAATTTGTCAGTTTGTCAGGCCATCTTTTTTCTTTCCATGGTGTATCGATCGGCTCTGAAATGGAACCGCCGAGAATACCAACCGTCATCTTTCCACACTCCAGCGCTCTGCGCGTATAATACAACTGACGCCGATGGCAGATAAACTGCTCCGCATCTACAAAATATCGTTTCATATACATCTTCCTTTCAAGATAATTTTCTGCACATAATTTGTTACACGATGGAGGTTTTTCATGCGATCTTCAAATAAGAGCACAATCAAAGACGTGGCTGAGCTGGCAGGAGTCAGTAAGTCTGTCGTATCTTACGTACTGAATAACACCCCCTCAGTCAGTATTTCCGCTGAAACCCGGGAGCGTGTTCAAAATGCTGCCAGAGAATTGAACTATGTACCCAACGCTCTGGCGCAGGGCATGCGGCAGGGAGGATTTCCTATTATCGGATTTGTTACCGCTTGGGATCTGTCAGACTCTATCAAAACACTCAGCGAAGTGGTTGCGTTTACAGACAAGCTGCAAACCTCCGTACTCCTGTGTCCTTACAATGATAACCGTCAGTTCAAGTATGTTCAGCTGTACAACAGCCATTTGATAAATGGTGTCATCATTCTGTCCACCAATTTGGATGGTGATAGCTTCAATGTCACCGATCACATTGAGATTATTTCCAAGTACAACATCCCCGCTGTCATCATTGGACGGGGCGATATTCCGGACACGATCAGTTCTTTGGATCTGAATCTTGCGGACTCCGGCCGTATTGCTACCGAATATCTCATTGACATGAACCACAGCAAAATTGTATTCCTGCAGCCTGAAGAAGAAACGCTTTCCAAGGTCCTGACAAGACAACGTCTGCTAAGCCACACACAATGTATGCAGGCTCACAATCTGACACCCCGCATTGTATCCTGTGATGAAATTGATTCCATGCTGGACGAAGTAAAAGCCGGAAACGGCCCTACTGCTGTTATTGCGACCAAGTCCGACCTTGCGCATATGTTCCTCCATCGTGCTCACGCAAAGGGTATTTCCATACCAGATCAACTGTCTCTTATATCCTGCAATTTCAGCAACTATAACGCAATGTCCATTCCGCCTATTACATCTATCATCGCCGATCCCTTCAACGTAGGAGCGCTCGCCTCTCAAATGCTTCTCGACGCAATCAGTAATAAACAGGTAAAAAAGGAAAAGCGGAAAATGCCCCACCGGGTATTCGAAGGCGCCTCTTGCAAGCCATATACAAATCCATAAACCACTTTCAAAATAACTCACACTTGCTTTTGCAATTGTGAGTTCTTTCAGATTCACGGATACTCTTTCCAGTCCGCAAGCGCGGTCTTGCCTGCCTTAATGCAACATTCATGGCTCTCGCTTTCATGCATACATCCGTCGCAGCAATGTATCAGCAGCACATAGCTGGAAATGTTAAAAATACCTTTCATACGAGTTGTGCGTTAAGATCTGTATGATGTGATAGCCGTTAGCGGCCTTGCGCCGCTTACGGCTATCCATGCATAATAGAAGCATCCTCATTTCCTGAATTTAATATGTTCGGTCACTCAAAGTGCCGATCCGCCCTGACATAGCGTACGGCGAACATCAGTACCCGATAGCTCCTGTACGCATTTTCCCTGATGGATAGACATAAAGGCAGCTACTCCAGCCGCTTCTCCCAACTGATTAAGGTTTACCATGACGCGCAGAGCGCCAAATGCCTGCGGATCAGCATTGACCATTCGACCTGCCGCGATAAAGTTTGAATACTGTTCCTGGATCAGCGTGTCGAGGGGCACCTGGTAATACTTCGCCGGTTCTCCAGAGACGCCTTCTTTTTCCCGCCAGTTCCACTCCACAGAATATCTTTGTGCCCCTTCCATGCGGACAGCATAACCATTAAGATACTTAAAGGTAACCGCTCCATTCAGATCATGCATGTCAATCCGATATGTACCATTCAGTATCGCATCTTCGTATTTTTTTCCGCGGAGCAGATCATCACCGCGCACTTGATGTCTGGTACGGTAATGATTGCTCTCCCGGATACCAGCAAGAGAACTCAATGCCGCAATGGATACATCCCTGTCTGTATATTTATTAATGAGCGCAGCCAGAGCATATGCTTTACGCCGCCCCTCCATTTCAACATAGGTCAATCCATCTGCGCTGGCGCAGTCCACGTTCAGTACATGGAAATCGGCTCGCAAATAAATATCCGGGACTCCCGGTACCGGCCCATACCAGCCAAAATCATCCGGTATACCAAATTCCGCGCCATGTGTCGCAATTAACTTTTCCACATCGATACCATCCGTTGTACCTTTCATGAGGAAACAAGGTGTGGGTGGCTGAACTACCGTATGCCGATACATTGGAAGTTTTAAGTACTGTGCCAAATCACCGTCGCCCGTGGCATCAATAAAGAATTCTGCCTTGATAGCACTTCTCCCGTCTTTATTTTCAATCAAAGCCGCAATTATTCTATCATCTTCCTGGATTGCTCCAACACAGAGAGTATGTAAATAAACCTTGATTTTCTCCTCCTGCACCAACTTGTCCAATTCATACTGGAGTCGGTTCGGATCAAACTGGATCGCCAGAGACGGATCATCCTGAACAATGGCTGCCCCTGCATGCACCAATCGATCAGTCATCTCCGCAGTCAAGCCACCGATCACCTGTTTCTTGTAATCCGTATCCTTTAGGCTGTGCCATACATTTACCAATCCGGCAGTTGCAGTCCCACCCAAGCAATTTTGTCGCTCCACTAAAACCACTTTTGCACCCAGCCTGGCCGCACGGACCGCTGCAAATACGCCTGTGCAGCTGCCTCCAGCCACAAAAACATCTGCTTCGAATATGACTTTGATGCTTTTCGCCTTTTCCGTAATGTAAGCCATAAAATGTTCCCCCTGCTAGTGTCCGCATTAAGTAATTGCAAAAAATAAAACAAATATATCAACCATTTATGCTCTTTTTATAGAATCGTTTCTACTGCAAATTTTACATCAATTTCTTTTCTTTGTCAACGCCTCATGAAACGCCATCACAGCTGAGAATGAAAATATGGTCTGTGCGTTACCTGAAGGATTTGCTAAACTGAAGTCAGCAGGCGTAGTCCGGTTGCACCTTGGTGGATTTTCACCCCGTTTGTTCAACGTGGACGAATTGCCCAAGAGAACAGCAGTATGTTGCATCACGTAAGTGAAGAGCACGAGTAGCAAAGTTCGGATACCCACCCGGGCAATTCCCAGCCTGCATATTTCAGGGAGGGATTTGATGCAAGATATATTGACCTGCGCCATGGGATTGGATGTTCACCGCGATGTTATCGTTGCTTGTCTTGCTAGAGGCGAGCTGGGCGCCGAGCCAGAAATCGAGATTCGCTCTTTCAGTACCCTCATTCCGGAAATGCAGAAACTACGAGATTGGGTGTTGGAAGTAGAGTGCCACCATGTTGCTATGGAGAGTACGGGAATCTACTGGCAGCCCATCTATGAAATGTTGGAGCTCTGCTTTGATGGTCAAATCAACATTCTGGTGGTAAATGCCCGCCACATGAAGAATGTGCCCGGGCGCAAAACGGATATGCGTGATGCACAATGGATTGCTACATTACTCCGAGCAGGGTTGCTGAATGGGAGTTTTATCCCAGATAAGACCTTTCGAGAACTGCGGCATCTGACACGGTATCGTAAGAGCATCGTTCACGACATAACCGCCCAAAAGAACCGCATCGATAAGTTTCTGCAAAGCTCCGGCTTCCGTTTCACAGCGTTTCTATCTGACGCATTTGGAGCTTCTGGACGAAATATTATCCGTCATCTCATGGAATACGGAGATATCTCGCGGGAGGCTTTGGATAAGTGTCTGAAAACACAGACCCGGAAACGCATTGACGAAATTCTTGTTGCTTTGAACGGCTCACTTTCAGAACACCAGCGTTCCTTTCTTCGTATGATATTTGAACACTTGGAATCTCTTGAACGGCACCGTCATACCGTGGAAGATGCTATTTCGGAAGAAATCGTAAAACATGAAGCGGCATTAAGTCTCCTGTGTTCTATACCGGGCATTGATGTAACCGCAGCAGCTTCCATCATCGCAGAAATTGGTACTGATATGAGTGCATTTCCGGATTCCCAGCACATATGCTCCTGGGCTGGTTTGAGTCCCGGCAACAACGAGAGTGCCGGAAAACGCAAGAGCGCCCATATCAATAAGGGAAATCCTTACAGCACACGCTCTGGATACCGGCCTGTACGAGCCCGATAGCGCTCAATCATTTCCGTCAAATTCTGTGCTTCATTGTAGGCATCAAAACTATAATATTCCAATCGTGTCCAGCCATCGCACACGCTGATATCCAGCTTGGCACCAAACTCCACACCAGCTTTAGCCTTGCCGCGTACGATGGGACGTAGCCATGGCTGACTTAGACTGACAATGCGATCCGGTACCGCATGTGTGTGATGATCATACATGCTTTTCTGCTGCTCATATACCTTGCGGATGGTTTCCAGACGCGCTTGCTGTTTCTCCGATAGCATGTCCGGATGAGCTGTCTTCATTTTCTCTATGGTATTCAGATTACGACGCAGATACCGCAGCTGCTGGCCGATGCATTGGCGAATCTTCTTTGCACCCGGCTTGCGGCACCGGGCCAGTTTGAGATAATCCTTGTGAGCGCGTTTGCGATAGGTGCGGGGCTTCGGGATTCCGGGAATATGCAGAGCATCAATGATGGCTTCGGTATTCTCACGGGCTTCGTTGAGCAGTGCCGTATCCTGCGGAAACCGGATCTGAGACGGCGCGCAGGTGGCGTCCACAATCATCGTGCCGACGTTGGCCGGAGGGCCCGGCTTGTCGTGATCGTTCGTATCGTCTGTGTTGCCCTGATCATCCGTTGTCTTTTCAGCACGAGGAGTTTCCACTGATTCCAAAGCTGGTGTCACATTGGACTGAACCAGTATCATTTCATTGATCTCGCCCAGCACCTCGGCTGTCAGCCTTTTGCGGAAATACACCATGAGGGAGGGGTCAAACGGAGGTTTGCTGTCATCATAACCTTCATAGCCGCAAAAGTATTGGAGATAGGGATTCTCCTGTATCTGCAGAGCGGTTTCTTCATCAGAAAAGCCATAATCCGCTTGAATGATGCAGGCACCCAAGGCCAGCCGCAGCGGTTTGGCGACATTGCCTTTACGGTTGGTGAACAAGGCCGCATAGCGCTTTTCTATGTCATTCCATGGAATGAGCAATGCACGTTTTACCCAACGATTATCCTCCTTCAGATTCATTCCCATGGGTTGCTTGAAATCTGATAACCGAATCTGTCCGTTGCTGTATCGGTACATTCTCATCCACTCCAAGTGCAAGCTTTTTGAGGACTTTTCCACTTTTCCTTGCACTTATTATACCACTTAACCCGCTTAAAGTCAGTATTTATGCGGGTTGTTGGGCTATTCAGTGAGCATTATACTAAAATCTAATAAAAGCATTTAAATATAGCAACAGATATGCTATAGTGTATTTGGGTGATAAAAATGGCATCGAAATATAAATTTAGCAGAGAGGAAATTGCGGCAATAAAAGCATCCAACACAGAAACAATAAAGACAAACGCGCGGACGCAAGATTGAAAGCACTGGAACTGCGTACAGAGTGCATGAAATCCAATGAGATCGCACAGACCACAGGTTTCCATCCCGCATATGTAACCACTTTGGTGGCAAAATACCGGGACAAAGGACTTGAAGCCATTTCCGGAAATCATTATGGCGGTAATCACCGTAATCTGAACGTTGAAGAAGAAGTTTCTCCTCTTGCACTTTTTAAGGCGAGGGCCGAGAAAGGTGAGCTTGTGGAAATCAGCGAAATTGAGGCAGCATACCAGCAGACAGTAGACCACCCAATCGGTACCAGCCAGATTTACTATGTACTGCACCGTCATGGCTGGCGAAAGGTTATGCCCCGTAGCCGATGTCATTCTTCTTCGGCAAAAGCTGTCAAATATACCGAATTAATTGCTGGGCTTCGTGCGCATTCTTGAAGATTCCACAAGCGATCGCCGCAAAGAGAGCAGCACCGACAGCGGCCTCTTCCATGTGAGCAGGAATTTTCATTGCGGTACCGAATTTAGCTTCGGCAATCTTTACAAAATGTTTGTTCTTGCGGATACCGTTACCGGATCCGACTACTCCGCTTTTTAATGTCTGCATTTGTCGGTACATCCCGTAAAGTTCGGACGCCATACCGTCCAATACGCCAAGCGTAATCTCAGCAGGGGTGAAATTCTCGGTTGTGATCCCCGTAATACTTCCGGTAATGTGTGCATTTTTTCTCGTTCCTGCAAATCGAGTATCCACCTTAAGCGACGTGTTTTCGATCGAGGACAGCATTCTGCTCATAATGGCATATACCTGTTCTTCTGTCACTTCGGTGACGTATCCGAGTATCTGCGCATAAAAATCTTTTAAGATGGAATAAGCTCTGCCGCCGCAAAGTGCGGCACCCACAACAAGAAATTTGTTTTCAAAATACGGTCTCGTTTCAATGTTGTCGCTTTCCACGATATGATCGGAGATAATCGAAACCTGACTTCCGGTTCCGACATTTAACAGTACATTCTCCTCATCTGCCAAAGTGGAAAAGACGCTTGCCTGATTATCCCCCACCGCGATACTTACCGGAATGTTCTGATAGGTTCCGGCGATGCAATAATCAGTAACAATATCGGCATTTACCTCATAATCGAACCGATTGTTTTGAAGATCGTACAGACCAAAGCTTGCCGCATCACTTGCATGGATCAAAGGGCGTTTTAATCCACATAGCTGCATCACAAAGTAATCGTGGATGGTGCAATATGCGATGGCCTCTTGAGGCCGCAATCCGTTTTCACAATTGTAAAAATCGGTTACATTGCCGTATCCCGAAAAACTGCCTAAATACTCCGCGTATGTTGTGCCTTTGTACTGCTGATTTCCGCGCTCGTCCTGCCAAGTGTACAACGGGCTGATTGCCTTGCCGTTTTTATCGGTGTACACGATTCCGTGCATCTGCCCGGTAACGCCGACCGCAACCGTTTCCTTGCATATCAGTGAATCCAAAATTTCCTTTGCCAGTGAAATGATTTTCTCAGGCGATTGCAATTTTTCGAAGGGCTTATCCCCCTCTATGAAGGCATGGCTGTTAACGGTTTTTGAGCGCAACACAACGCCAAGCTCCGTATCCATAGCTATACCGCAAATACTGGTAGTACCGATGTCGATTCCGATAATCTGCATAAAGTCACCTCAATAACACTCAACGATTTCGGCATTCCCCGAAAATTCAAATTTGCCCATAAGAACAGCAGGCATAAAGAAATACTCGCCCTTTTTCACCGTTCTCGCGTATCCGTCTCCTATGAGATTGATCTCACCGTCGGTAAGAATGTAAATGGCATAATGACCTCCGATTTTCGGAAGGTACCTTCCGCCGCGCAACGTGATACGATTGATCACAAAGCAATCGGTATGATCAGGTCCCACCAAAGTTTCCTTCAGGAACCCATCTCCGTTTTCAGATATGGACGGGGACAATTTTGCATCCGGTGCTTTGACAAAATCAAAACAACTAACCGCCACTTCCCGTGGAAGTCCCATATACATTTCTTGGTCAGAAAGCTTGTATTCGCCGCAATAGTGTTCCGGTTGAATAGTAAAATCGGTCGGCTCTTGAATTTCCAGTATCAGACATCCGCTTCCGATGGCATGGATCGTTTTTGCCGGCACAAAATAAACATCGCCTTTCTTCGGCGTGATTTCCAACATTAGGCGTTCCATCGCGTCCTTATCATACTCGCTTTGGTCAATCGCCCGTTCAAAATCTTCTCGAGTAACACCATCTTTAAAGCCGAAAAAGATTTTTGCGTCCGGTCTGGTATCCAATATGATCCAGCATTCGGTCTTGCCATACGATGAATGAAAATACTTTTGGGAAAATTCCTTGTCGGGATGCGCTTGTGCAGGCAAACGAATCGCGCTGTCTAAACCCTTTACAAGGATCCTCAATGTATTGCCTTTTCCCAGCAATTCCTCTGGGTAGAGTTGCAACAATTCATCAAAATATAAATTGCTGTCCTTGATTTTGGATATGCCCTCTTTGGGTGATTTCAATTCTTTGTTGATCGCCCTCACGCCGGAAGCAATCCACTCCTCCGGCTCATAGCCGTCCACCGGTTCATCGCCGAAAAAGCCGGCAAATAATTTACCACCCGTGTAAACACGACCCACACGGTTTCTTTCAAAAAAGATCGGTTGATTAATCACTGCTATTCCTCCTAGCATTCGATGGTCGTGGATTTCAGATCCAATCTGGCAATAATATCTTGCTGTACTGCGGGTGACAGATCCAGGAAGTTTACAAAAGTACCATGAATACGCATGATGTACACGCCCGACGGGGCATATTTTTCCGGATCTGCCAATACCTTGCGC
>CAJKBW010000002.1 GCA_905198295.1 uncultured Oscillospiraceae bacterium
CATTGTACCAGAAGGGCTGACGGGTCCTCAACTTTCATTTAACTTTACAGTCCGCCAATATAAGTAAGGAGTGTTGATCATGAAAGCAGATTTTGGGAAAACATGGCTGCGGCGCGGCGGCTGTGCCGCGCTGGCCGGACTGCTGCTGTGTTCGGTGGCCAGCCTGTCAGGATGCAAATCCGACAGCGACGGCGGAAAAAAGGAGACGGTGGTCATCAAGGCCGGCATCACCGAAAACCCGGTGATGGATTATTCCGACATGAAGTTTTTCAAGGACATGGAGGAAGCTACCGGCGTGCGGTTTGAGATCGAGGAGATGAGCAACGAAAAAATCACCCTGATGTTCGCTACCGGTGACTTTGTGGATGTGATGTTCGGCGGCTCCTTCTCCAACTCGCAGCTGGAAATCGCGGCGAATTCCGGCAGCGTAGTGGAGCTCAGCGGACTGCTTGCTGACAATGCGCCGACATGGAAAAAAGCGTTTGATGAAAATCCCATGTACTATGCCGCCTCCAAGTTCGGTGAGGATAAGCTGTATTCGCTGCCGAATATTCGTACCCTCGACGCCGACCGCGGCATCCGCGATGTGTGGTGGATCAACCAGAAATGGATGGATGAGCTCAATCTGAAGATGCCGACCACCCTTGCGGAGTTCACCGACATCCTGCGCGCTTTCAAGGCCAACGCGGGCAAGGGCTCCATTCCGGAGAACGTCATGCCGTGGTATTTCCTCACCAACGGCATTATCAGCGGCCAGTTTGACTTCTACAACACCTTTGGGGTGCCGGTGTACGATTACACCTACATGGGCGTCAAGGACGGCAAGGTGGTCAACTATGCCACCGACCCGCGGCTGAAAACGGCCAACACCGTGCTGCGGGATATGTTTGCCGAAGGGCTGATCGCCCCTGAGAGCATGACCGATACCCCCAACGACGTGCTTACCCGCACCAACCAGCACACCGACACCCCCTACATTGGCGTGTTCACCGGCTACTGGACGCCGCTCGAGGATTATGTGCCGATGACCCTTTTCCAGTCGCAGGAAGGGGTTGAGCCGCTCATCCGCCGGCAGCCGCTCGGTGTTACCCGCAACCGCATGGTGATCTTCGACAGCTGCAAATATCCGGAAAAGGTGCTGCAGGCGATGGAGTGGGCGGTTCAGGACAAGAATGCGATTTATCTCGATTTTGGCATCGAGGGTGAGCAGTGGACTTACGACAGTGCAGCGGATATGTACACCGTGACCAGCGGCGTGGAGCCGATGGACAGCGAAACGCCCGGCAACGCGATTCCCGGTCTGCTGGATGACCGCTTCAACGGCCGGATTACTTTCGGCGAAAATCATTCCTGGTACAAGCGCGGCAAGGCGATCGAAATCTACAAGGATAACCGCATCCCGCTGGAGGATCTGATCCCGCCGATGAGTTTTTCCTCCGAGGCGCAGGAAAAAGTAGATAACTACAAGCTGGTGATCTGTGCGCGCTATATCAACAATACGGTGAAAAGCTGGATCAACGGCTCGGCGGATATCAATGCCGGCTGGGATGAATACGTCAATCAGATTAACAAACTGGGTATGGAGGACTACGTCCGCCTGCATCAGGAGGCCTATGACGCGTTTTACGGCAAATAACGAAAGGATGACACAATGAAGGGGTATTTCGGCTGGAGCTATCAGCCATATGTGCCGCTCAACTGCAAGGAGCGCGAAAATGCACCGTATATCGCTGCGCTGCGGCCAGGACGTGACTTCTGTGAGGTGGAATGGGTTGACCGGGTCAACCCGCAGGGACCGCATACCGCGGTGATTGAGCAGGAGGGCGGGATACTGCGGCGGCAGCCGCTGGAGGGCGGCCGCGTGCTACTGGCTGATCTGACGCCGGGAGAAACCTATACAGTGACGATTGAAGATGATGGTGACCACAGCCGGCGGTCAGACCGCCGGCTGGTCACCCCCGGTGACATCATCGGCCGTCCGGTGAACTATCTGCACCCGGAGGATACCGCCTACTGGTATTCCGGCAATTCGCTGTGCAGCCCCGCGATTGTAAAGCTGGACAGCGGACGTCTGCTGGTGTCGATGGACATCTATCGCCCGCGCTACGGGCAGAACCTCACCAAGATTTTCTTTTCGGATGACGGCGGTGAAAGCTGGAGCTTTCTGACCGACCTCTTCCCCTGCTTCTGGGGCAAGCTGTTTGTGCATCGGAATGCGCTGTATATGCTGGCGATGACCACGGAATACGGCGATGTGCTGATCGGGCGCTCAGAGGATGGCGGGCGGACCTGGCCGCGGTTTGTCAATCTGTTCCCCGGCAGCGGCAATCGCGACTGCGGCGGTCCCCATAAGGCACCGATGAACATCTTTTCCCACAACGGACGGCTGTGGACCGCGGTGGATTACGGTACGTGGGAGCGCGGCGGCCACGCAACTGGCGTGCTGTCAGTCGGAGAGGATGACGATCTGCTGGATCCTGCCAGCTGGACGCTGACCCCTTTCCTGCCGTTTGACGATAACTGGCCAGGGGCCGCGCAGGGTAAAAGCCGCGGCTGTCTGGAAGGCAACATGGTGTTGCTGCCGGATGGCAAGCTGGTCAATTTCCTGCGCTATCAGATTCAGATGTGCACACCAAACCATGATAAGGCGGCGTTGTTTGCGGTGGATACGGAGCATCCGGAGGCGCCGCTCACCCTATATAAAATCATTGATTTTATCGGCGGCATCTCAAAATTCTCCATCTGCCGGGATGCGCAGAGCGGGTATTATCTTGCACTGGTTAACCGGGCGGCGGATCCCAGCCTGCCGATGAGCCGGGATGTGCTGTCGCTGACAAAATCGCGCGACGGCGAGCACTGGGAGCTGGTTGCTGACCTGATGTATTACCATAACGGTCAGGAAAGCGGCCAGAAGGTTGGGGTGCAGTATCCGGATATGATCATCGACGGGGACGATATGCTGTGGGTGCAGCGCACCGCGATGAACAATGCGCGTAATTTTCATGATTCCAACTACATCACCTTTCACCGGCTGGAGAACTTTCGCTCCATGCTCGGCTGACGCAGGTAAGGAGGATCGGTATGACCGCGATAAGCAAACGCGTTGCCGCATTTTTGGCCGGGTTGGCCGTACTGGTGAGCGGACAGGCGTCGTTTCTGTCCGCCGCAGCGCAGGAGCGCCCGTCGGCCGAGCAGTCCGGCAGCGGCGAGACGGTGTCGTTTGATGCTCAGCAGTACCCCTCCTATACTGCGTACCGGCAGCAGCATGAGGATGTGTATCCCGACGCTGGGATTTGTTTGGAGATCCCGATCGAACGTATCGAGCGGGAGGATGGCGCTGCGGTACAGATTCAAGAGGTGCTCGGCCGTCCCGCGCTGAGGTGGAACGGGACGGATGCGCAGCTGACATGGCGTTTTACCATCGAGCAGCCGGGGCTGTATACCGTTTCACTGGATTATGCGTTAGAGGGTTCCAATGCATTTACTGCCAAGCGCAATCTGCTCATCGACGGGGAAATCCCCTTTGAAGAGGCGCTGGGTATCGCCTTTTCCCGCTGCTACGAGGAGACGGGAAAGGGCAAAAAGAACTCATGGGGAGACGACATGCGCGGGCAGAACGTGCCCATTGACCAATGGTATACCCATGCGCTCATTGACTCCTCCGGTATCAGCGAGAGGCCGTTTGAACTGTATTTTACCGCCGGCGAGCATACCGTGACGCTGGCGTTTGACGAAAAGGATATGGCGGTCGGTGCTCTGCGGGTACAGGCGGCACAGCCGATCAAAAACTATGCTGAGGTGCGGGAGGATTATGCGGCGCGGGGACTGACCGGCGCACCGGCCGATGCGGTGTACATTTTTGAGGCGGAGGATGCTGCGGCGTATACCAATGATGTTACCATCCGACGGGAAAACAGCAACGACATCACCACCACCCCGTATTCCGCCACGGAAAAATGGCTGAACATCTATGGCGGCACGCGGTGGGATACCGGCAACCAGAGTGTGACGTTCAACATCGAGGTGAAAAAGGACGGCTTATACAAGCTGGCGCTGCACGCCTGCCAGAACGTCAACGACGGCCTGCCGGTTTACCGGCAGATCGCCATCGACGGTGAAGTGCCGTTTGCCGAGATGCTGGCCTACCAGTTCCCCTACAGCAAATTCGATACCTTTACGCTGGCCGACGAGTCGGGCGAACCATTTTTGTTTTATCTGGAGGCGGGACAGCACACCCTGACCATGACCGTCAAGCTCGGTGATATGGCGCCGATCGCCTCCTCGCTGCGGGAGGATATGCTGCTGCTGTCCGCCATTCAGCTGGCGATCAACAAGCTTACCGGCAACGAGGTGGATGCTAACTACGATTACGAATTTTTCACCAAAATCCCCACGCTGGAGGAGGATCTGCAGACGTTATCCGAAAGCCTGCAGTGGAAAATCAGCCGGTTGCAGGAGGTTACCGGACGCAATCCGTCGATGGCCAGCAGCCTTAAAAGCATGAAGCAGCAGGTTGATGCGATGCGAAAGGACCCCTTTTCCATTGCCCGTAATCTCAGTGATTTCCGCAACACCCAGACTTCGCTCGGCACATGGTATACCACTTTGCTGTCCGCGCCGATGATGATTGATAAAATCACGGTGGCGGCGCAGGCGGCCGAGGTGCCGGTGCCCAAACGCAGTTTCTGGAAGCTGCTTCTGGTCAATCTGCAGTCGCTGTTTTCCTCCTTCGTACGCAGCTATTCCAACATCTCCGGTGTGGCGGACAACGAAATCGAGATTACTGAATCCATCGATGTGTGGGTCGCGCGCGGCACCGAATGGGCGGAGCTGATCAAAGAACTGTCCGACAGCCTGTTTTCCCCGAACTCGGGTATCGAGGTAAATGTCAACACGGTGCCGCCTTCTCAGCTCAATTCCGGCAGTGCCAATGCGCTGATGCTGTCCATCATCTCCGGCAGGCAGCCGGACGTGGCGATGGGAATCGGCGCGGAATCGCCGGTAGAATTTGCCATCCGCGATGCGGTGGCCGATCTGTCCAAAATGGAAGGCTTTGACGAGGTGTACCGGCAGTTTTACCCCGAAATTTTTGTGCCGTACCGGTATAATGGCGGCATTTATGCGCTGCCGGAAACGATGGATTTCAAGGTGCTGTTTTACCGTCGGGATATCCTGAGTGATCTGCAGATCCCTATCCCCGATACCCGCGCGCAGCTGTATCAGAATACCCTGCCCGCGCTCTACCGCGAAGGGCTCAAGTTTTACTATCCGCGGGATGACAGCCAGTTCATCCTGCAGTACGGCGGACAATATTATACCGACGACGGGCTGCGTTCGGCACTCGACTCCCCCGAAGTGTATGCCGCACTTAAGGAGGAAACCGAACTATACACGCAGTATGCCGTTCCGGTAACCGCGAATTTCTATAACATGTTCCGGACTGGTGAGATGCCGATGGGCATCGGTTCCTATGCGACCTATATGCAGCTTAGCGTTGCCGCGCCGGAAATTTCCGGCATGTGGGGCATCGCGCCGCTGCCTGGCATGGAAAAGGCGGACGGCACCGTCGACCGCTCCAACGCCTCGTTTACCAGTATGAGCGACTGCATTATGCAGAAATCCGAAAAGCAGGAGGCGGCATGGGAATTTCTCAAATGGTGGGCTTCCACCGAAACCCAGACCGTGTTTTCCCGCGAGGTAGAGGCTCTGCTGGGTGCCGAGGCGCGTTGGAATACCGCTAATATCGAGGCCTTTCATGCGCTGCCCTGGAAGGCCGAGGACCTGGAAATCATCGACGGTATGCTGCAGCAGGCCAAAGAAATCCCGGTTGTGCTTGGCGGCTACTATACCACCCGCCATCTGACCAATGCATGGAACAAGGTGGTCATTAATGGTGTGCTGCTGCGTGATGCCCTTGAGGAAGCGGTTGAGGCCATCAATAAAGAGCTGAAAATGAAGCAGGAAGAATACGGTGTGCACTGATCCGTATCACGAAAGGAGAATCCGTTCATATGAAAACCAAATCCATGCGTTTTCGCAATCATGCGTACGGGTACGGATTTATGCTGCCGTTCTTCGTCCTGTTTTTTTTGTTTACCATTATCCCGGTGTTTATCGCCGCGGGACAGAGCCTGACCAACTATAACATGATGCAGCCTGCACGGTTTGTTGGCCTGAACAACTTCAAGCTGCTGCTCCTTGATGACGACATCTTTCTGACCGCCATCAAGAATACCTTTGTATTCGCCTGCATTACTGGCCCGCTTTGCTTTCTGCTGTCCTTCTTTTTGGCTTGGGTGATTAACCAGCTGCGGTTTCGCACCGTATTTGCGCTGAGCTTTTATGCCCCCTCCATCATGAGCAGCGTAGCCATCTCGGTGGTGTGGCTGTACTTTTTTTCCGGCGACCGTTACGGCTTGGTGAATAACCTGCTGATCAATCTGGGGTTGATTTCCACGCCCATCCAATGGACACAGGATGCCAACTACATCATGACGGTGATCGTGTTCGTGCAGATTTTTACCAGCATGGGCACCAACTTCCTGGTGTTTCTGGCCGGCCTGCAGAATGTATCCCGCGAGCTGTATGAGGCGGGGCGCATCGACGGTATCGGCAGCCGATGGGCTGAGCTGCGGTACCTCACTTTTCCACAGGTCAAGCCGCAGCTGCTGTTCGGCGCGATCAATGCGATCGTCGGTTCCTTCGGGGTGTTTGACATTGCGGTGGCAATCGCGGGTCTGCCCAGTCCCAACTATGCCGGGCACACCATCGTTGCGCATCTGTACGATTATGCGTTTATCCGCTTCCAGATGGGCTATGCCTCAGCGGTAGCGGTGGTGCTGTTTGCGATTACCTTCATTCTGGGCAAGGTGGTTATGCGGGTGTTAAGGAGCGATGATTAAATGATGCGGAATGTGCAGGTTCAGCCGGCTGTGCGTCAGCGTATGGCCGCCCGTGCGCGCTCTCTTCCTAAATTCAGTTTCGGCTGGCTGGTGGTATATATCATCATGATCGCGCTGGTGGCGTTTATGGCGCTGCCGATGATCTATGTGGTATGTACTGCGTTCAAGCCGTTGGATGAACTGTTTATTTTCCCTCCGCAGTTTTTCGTGCGCAATCCCACTTCCCAGAACTTCGTGGATCTGATGTCCTCGCTGGGCGTGTCGACGGTGCCGTTCCTGCGGTACGTGCTCAACAGTCTGGTGGTCACGGTCAGCACCGTTTCGCTGACCTGTCTTGTCTGCTCGGCGGGCGCATACGGTATGGTGGTGTATGCCCCTACCGGTTCGAAGTTTTTATTTAATCTGGTGGTGTCGGCGCTGATGTTTTCTCCGCACGTCACCCAGATTCCGCGGTATATGGTGGTCAACGGGCTGAATCTTGTGGATAACTATCTCGCACTGATTCTGCCTTCGGTGGCTGTGGCCTACAACTTCTTTTTGGTGAAGCAGTTTATGGGGGCGTTTCCGCGGGAACTCATCGAAGCGGGCCGTATCGACGGAGCGGGCGAGCTGCATATTTTTTTCAAGCTGGTTATGCCGGCGATGAAGCCGGCGATGGCCACATTGATAGTGCTGACCTTTGTAAGCAGTTGGAACGATTATTTTTCACCCTTGATCTATACGAGTGATCAGGCGATGCGCACCCTGCCGCTGGCGCTGCAGACCATTTCCGGCGGCGCCGCCGCCGCGAGCATCGGCCGGGCGGGTGCGGTGTCCGCGGCCACCATGGTGATGACCATTCCGACGGTGCTGCTGTTCACCGTGTCGCAGCGCATGGTTATGGAGACGATGACCATGTCCGGCATCAAGGGTTGACGGCGCAAAGCAGGGTGAAACCCCAGTTTCCGCAAGAAAGGAATGGTCACGACAATGAACAGGAGGAATCCCCGCCAGTCGGCGGCACGCATACGAAAAGGGCTGTGCGCACTGGCGGCCGCGCTGCTGACTGCCGGGTGTCTGCCGGTGAGCGCGGCATCCGGGGACAGCTATGTGCTCGACGGCTCACGGCGGGTACCGGTGCCTTCGGTATATGAGGTGGAAACCGCATGGCAGACCTTCCGCACGCCCGAGGGTGAGGTTCTGCAGCTGTACAACCCGCAGGATCTGTTTATCAGTACGCAGGGCTATCTGTATATCGTGGATACCGGTAATAACCGCATTCTGCGTTCGGATGCCGAGGGCATGGTGGATCGTATCTATACGGGGCCGGAAGAGGATCCATTTAAAAACCCCGGCGGTGTGTTTGTGGATAAGGACGGCGATCTGTATGTTGCGGATACCGATAATTCCCGCATCGTCCATCTCGACAGTGACGGCGGGCTGATGGAGGTTTTCGGTGTTCCCGAGGAGCTGCCCGGCGAAAACACTACCTATCATCCGGCTAAGCTGGCGATCAGCTCTACCGGCTATATTTACGTGGTCAACGGACAAAACATCCTGACCATCGACGCGACCAACCGGTTCCGCGGTTATCTTGGCCAGACCAAAATCGGATTTGATCTGACCGAGACGCTCATCCGTCTGTTTGCCTCAGAAGAGCAGCAGAAAACGCTGAGCAAGCGGTTGGCGGCTTCCTACACCAACATCGTCATCGACCCGGACGACAACCTCTATGCGAGCACGCTGGACAGCCGGCAGGGGGAAATCAAACGGCTCAATTCAGTCGGGGTCAACACCTTCCCCGCCACCGGCAGCGAAAGCCGGTTTTCGATCGATCTTTCTCAGCTTTTGCAGGCGAACACCTATATCAGTGCGTCCGGCACCGCCTTTTACGGCGACCGGACCGATGACGAGGGCAAAGCGATCACCCCGAATTTTGTGGATATCGCCTACGATGAGGACGGTGTTGTCTACGCACTCGACCAGAACACCTGTCGGATGTTTTTGTATGACCGGGAGGGCAACCTGCTGGGTACGTTTGGCGAAAAGGGCATCCAAAAGGGGATGTTTGTACAGCCGGTTTCACTGGCGGTGGATCCGCAGGGAACGGTGTATATTCTGGATGTGAACTTATGCAACATTCAGGTGCTCAAGCCCACCCGATTCAAGAATCTGGTGCAGCAGGCGATTACCGCCTATTATTTGGGAGACTATGACGGCTCCTTTACGCTGTGGAGTGAGGTGCTGGCCATTGATGAAAACTACACTCTTGCCTCGCAGGATATCGGCAAGACCTATTATAAGCAGGGGGATTATCCTGCGGCGATGAAGGCGTTCCGTCAGGCCGGGGATACCGGCGGCTATTCCGACGCCTTTGAAAAGAATCTGTATCAGCTTTTCCGCAGCCATTTCGCCCTTGCCCTTCTGCTGATCCTGCTGGTGCTGGCGGCGCTGTGTGCGGCGGTGTGGGCGGTGCGGCTGTCCTCAAAAAGGGTGCTGCTGCTTCACGAGCAGCACGGTCCGCGGCGTGCAAGCTTTCTGCGCACCCTGCAGCTGACCACCTCCGCGATGTGCCATCCCTGCGAAACCTTCGACAACATCAAGGCCATGCGGCAGGAGATCCGGGTATGGCCGGCGTTTGTGCTGGCAGCGGCCGCACCGGTGGTACGCATCCTGTACATGCACATCGTGCACTATCCGCTTGCCGATATCGACCTGCGCATGTCCAGCTATGTGCTGGAGATTGTCAAAATCCTGCTGCCGTTTTTCACCTTTGTCATTTCGGCGTATGCGGTGACCGCGATCATGGACGGCGAAACCAAGTTCAAAGAGCTGCTGCTTTGCTGCGCCTGCGCATTGACCCCGTACACTTTCCTGACCTTGCCGCTGGCCGGTCTGTCCCATATCCTTACGGGTAACAGCGCTGGACTGTATTCCACTTTGCAGACCATTATACTGGTCTGGGTGCTGCTTTTGCTGTTCCATGCGGTGCGCATCTCCAATCAGTTTTCCTTTAAAAAGACGCTGGCGGTGGTGCTGATCAGCCTGCTGGTGATGCTGCTGATCTGGATTCTCGGCTTTTTGATTCTGGTGCTGTGGAATCAGGTGGTTCTGCTGTTTTCCGGGCTGTTGACCGAGCTTGGCATATAGCCGGTTTTGCGAAAGGACAGTGATCTTCATGAAAAAGACGGTTGCCGGGCTGCTTGCGGCGGCCCTGGTATTCACGGCCGGAGGCGGCGCGCTGCTGTGTGCCGGGCAGGCCGGCGCACTGCGCAAAACCGCAGCCGGAGGCGCGCATACCGATTTGTCGACCGGCAGCGATCTGCGCCTGGATTATGACAGCGAATCCCGCAGTTTCCGGGTGCAGGATTCCTACGGCTATACATGGGACAGCATCGTCGGGGATGATTTGTACGATTACGAGCGTCTCAACGACAGCTGGAAAAGAAATGTCACCTCGGTGCTGAACATCCAGTATGCCGATATCTCGGGGGTTAATCCCGCGATCAAAACCGCTTTCAGTTCGGAGGAGAGCACCGCTGTTACCTCCGCCATGCAGGGGGATACGATGGTGATCACCTACGCTTTTGGCTGCGGGATCACCCTGTCGGTGCACGCTGCGGTTCAGGACGGCACGGTGCGCTTTTCGATTCCGGCGGACAGCATTGTCGAGGATGACAAGAACAAGCTGCTTTCCGCCGAGCTGCTGCCCTATTTTGGGGCGAGCACGGAAGAGGAAGAGGGCTATTTTTTCTATCCGGATGGCTGTGGAGCAATCAAAAATCATTACAGTGAAGCCTCCACCACCATCCGCAATATGAGCTATACCTTCAGTTTGTACGGCAGCGAATTCAATACCATCGACACCCTGCTCAGCGAGCAGAAGCAGGGTGAGCAGACCGCCTATCTGCCGGTGTTCGGCATCAAGAAGGGGGATGCGGCCTGCATTGCCTATTCCCATCAGGGTGAGGCGGAATCCCAGATTGTAATGTATCCGAGCGGGGCGAGCATCGACCTCAACCGCATCGCTTTTTCGTTCACCTACCGCACCAGCTACACCATCCCGCTGTCCAACATCGACATCAACGGCAAAAACACCGCCAAGGACATCAACGGCCGCCGGTTTACCGAGGCGATGATGGCGGTGGATCACGAGGTGTGCTATGCGTTCCTCGGGCCGGAACAGGCGGATTACAGCGGCATGGCCGGACTTTACCGCGAACGGCTGCTCGCGGAGGGCAGGCTTGAAAAATCCCCGCTGATCGACAGCTTCGGCTTGTCGGTCGACCTGTTCATGGGCGTCGAGGAAAATGGTATGTTCAACAACGCGCTGGTGTCGGTAACCACGGCGGAGCAGGCCGGAGAAATTCTGGATTTCTGTGAGGAACGCGGCTATGCCGACAGCCTGTTTACGCTGGTCGGCTGGCAAAAAGGCGGCTGGGGACGGTTTCCCAATGCGGCGGCGGTAGATTCCGCCTTCGGCGGCAAGCGAGGGCTTTCTGCGCTGTTCGGCCGCACCGGGGCTTACAGTGGCCGGCTGGTGCTGCAGACCGATCCCTTCTTTGCCGATAGCGACAATGGTGGGTTCAGTACGAAGAAAGACGTCATTGTCAAGGGCGGACAATCCGCGGTGACCGGGCAGAACGACACCCTGTTTCTGCTCAACCCCGCTGCACAGGCACGGTGGATGGAGAAACAGCGTTCACTGTTTGAACCGCTCGGCGCCGGGTTCTCGCTGGAATCGGCCGGCCGTTTGCTGTTCCGCGATGAGGACGATCAGCAGCCGGTGAACAAGGAGGATGCGAAGACGCAGTTTTCCGCCTTGCTGGAAAAGGCCGCACAGACCGGATATATGAAGCTCGAGGGAGCTAACCTTTACGGCTTGAAGTATGCCGATGTGGTCACCGGGCTGTCCGAAACCTCTTCGCAGTATTTCATCAGCGACCGGGACGTCCCCTTTGTTCAGATGGTGCTGCACGGTTCGGTCGCCTACACCAATGACGCGGGCAACCTGTCCTCCGACTTCGACCGGCAGCTGCTGCGCTGGCTGGAGCTGGGATATACCCCGCATTTTGTGCTCACCTATGACAACGCGGAAAAGCTCAAGTATACCGGTTACAATCATCTGTTCACCTCGCGCTATGATCGGCACGCGGATAAGCTGGATAAAGCGTATGCGCTGTATACCGATGCGCTGTCCAGGGTTACCGGGGCGTATATGGTTTCGCACGAATGGCTCACCGCCGATGGTTCGGTGGTGCAGGTTCGGTACGATAACGGGGTAACGGTTATCGTCAACTACGGCCATGCGGCGTTTGAAACCGGCGAATATACCGTCGGAGCGGGCAGCTACTTGCTGAAGGAAGGAGGCGCGGCATGAAAACACGCACAGCTCGGCGCCGATTTAAGCTCGGCAAAACGGCGGAGGCGTACATCTTCCTGATTCCGTTTATGATCGGCGCGGTGGTCTTTTTTCTGGTTCCGCTGTTCATCTCCTTCAAGCTCAGCTTCGGTGAGCTGACCGGAGCGAGCACCTTCGACCTGCAGTGGCGCAGCTGGCCGCAGTTTTTCGATCACTATTCCCGTGCACTGTTTGTGGACACCTCCTTTGTGCCGATCCTGCTCAAGGAGGTACAGCAGATGCTGCTGCGCGCTCCGCTGATCATCGCTTTTTCGATGATTCTGGCCATTGCCATCAGCCGAAAAATCCGCGGCCGCGGATTTTTCCGGCTGGCCTTCTTCCTCCCCTTTCTGCTGGGTACCGGCAACGTACTGCAGCAGATGCTCAACGTCGGGGTGGATTCTCAGGTGCTCTCGATGGAGTCGGTCACCATCATTCCGCCCTACATCCTCAGCTATCTGGGATCCGGTGTCATCGACGCGGTCAACACCTTTTTCAGTGTGATTGTGCTGGTGCTGTGGAACTGCAGCGTGCAGATCCTGCTGTTCATGTCCGGCGTGCAGGCGATCCCGCCGCAGCTGTATGAATCGGCGAGCGTGGACGGGGCAAGCGAGTGGGAAAAGTTCTGGAAAATCACCCTGCCGATGCTCACCCCGGTGATCCTGCTCAACACGGTGTATACCATCACCGAATCCTTTACTCACACCACCAACAACATGATGAACTACATCCGCACCCGCGCGTTCAGCATGGCCAGCGAGTTTGAATTCGCTTCGGCGGCCACCAACATGTACACTCTTGTGGTGTTGGTGTTTATTGCGATCGTGTTCCTGCTGCTGGGCCGACGGGGAATGCAGGATGTCCGCGAGGGGCGCCGCCGGCGCTGAAGCCCCGGCGATGCGAAGAGACAGGAGTGTGATGCGGTTTTGATCAACAAGGCGATACGGCTGGACGGGCTGCGCGAGCGGCTTGATCTGCGGCAGACCGGCGCGCGCGGGCGGGTGACCCGGATTCTGATTCAGGTGTTTTTATACGCGCTGCTCATCGGCGCGGTGTATGTGTTTTTGTTCCCGTTTTTGTATATGCTCATCACCTCGGTGAAGAGCAGTAAGGATTTAAGCGATGTGTCGGTCAACTGGATTCCTACCTCGCTCAAATTCAGTAACTTTACGATTGCGGCGCGGGTGCTCAACTACGGCACCGCCTTTGTCAATACGCTGACGATGACACTGCTGTCGGATCTCGGGCATGTGCTGTCCTGTTCGATGGCGGGCTATGCATTCGCACGCTATCGTTTTAAGGGGCAGAACTTCTGGTTTGTGATTGTACTGCTGACCATCATTGTGCCGGTGCAGAATTTGATTATTCCCACCTATCTGATGTTTGCGCAGGTCAAGCTGGTCAACTCCTTCTGGCCGATCGTGCTGCCCACCTTTTTCGGGGTGGGACTGCGCGGCGGGCTGCTGATATTCGTGTTCCGGCAATTCTTTCTGGGGATGCCCAAGGAGATCGAGGAAGCCGCAAAGGTGGATGGCTGTTCCTTTTTGCGGGCGTTCTTTACCATTGTGGTTCCGATTGCCCGCCCCACCATTCTGGTGGTGTGTGTGCTGTCGACGGTTTGGCACTGGAATTCTTCCTTTGAACCGTCGATCTTTATCTCCAAAGAAGCACTCAAGCCCCTGTCCACCCGCATTGACCAGATTGTGGCCTATGTCAACAATCCACCGATGGAGGTGTTCGACGGTGTATCCGCGGTCAGCGAGCAGGTGATTAACATTGCCGTGCTGATGGCGGGATGTTTTCTTATTCTTGTGCCGCTGATCGTGATGTTTGGGATTGTGCAGCGCTGGTTCATGGAGGGTGTGGAAAGGAGTGGTCTGGTGGAATGATCCCGCACGGGTTTCGAAAAATGGTATTCACATTGAAGGAGATGGTGAAAAGGTGAAAAAAAGACTCGTTTCTCTTCTGGCGGCGGGCATGGTACTGGCCGGTACAGCCGGTGCTGCGATGACCGCCAGCGCCGCAGGCACATGGGCGCGGCTTCGCGGCTATGACGGCGACATGGGTTCGGTATCCGCCTCCGGCGGAACCACCAGCCTGACCGGTTACGGCGGCGTACAGTACACCGAACGCATCCCGGTGGAAGAGGGCACCACCATCACGCTGACCATGTCCCCGAAGAAGATGCTGTCGATGTATGGCAACCTGTTCACGGTCGCGCTGCTGGACAAGGAAAATTCGTTCGTGGGCAGCGATACCGACACCGGCTCCGGCTTTGCGGTGAGTGCGCGCAGCTTTGCCAAGCCGGAAAACGGCTTCAATAACTGGTATCACAAGGTTACTGCGGGCAAGGCGGTGGAGGCGGATCTGTCAGGCGCCTCCAACCGCATCAACAAGACGGACGGCAAGCCCGGCAACGTCAACCACAGCATGGTGGCCACCGACCTGAAGGTCACCTTCATTAAGCGGGCGCAGAATGTGGGAGGCGTCGATTCCAGCTGGGAAATCCGGCTGACTGCAGTGCAGTCCGGGGACGAAATGGTGTATTATGTGCCGACGGCAGATGTGCCCAACGATCGGTTTGCCGGCGGGGCGTACCTGTCGGCCGGCTACCGCATCGGTGAAGACAACGAGGGACTCAACACCGTGAAGGTGGATATTACTGCCCCGAGTATTACGGTTAACGAGGATACTCCCCCGCCGACCCCCGGCCCGGACCCGGATCCCGAGCCTGAGCCTCCGGCGGAGGGTGATCTGTTCGGCGGGTTCAAGAACGTCCGCGGCTACGGTCAGGGAAACACCGGCAAGGGAATTTCCGAGCAGGACGGCCGGGTGCGGTTTGACGGATTCGGCGGTGCGGCGTATACCGCCAAGCCGGTGAAAACGGCGGTGGCGGTGGAGTTCCAGCTGCACAGCCATCCGGCACCGGGCACCTACTGGTTCAGCATCGGGCTGGTCAACAAGAAGGAAGCTTTCTGGAAAACCGACGGTACCGAGTCGCAGGGTCTGGCCACCCTCATTACCTCTTTCACGAATGAGGAGGGCATCAACGTTATTGCCAAGAAGGTAAAAACTTCCGGCACCACCGACATCGGCACCATCTCGTCCACCGTCAAGGCGAAGGATACCAACCACATCCTCGCCATCTATAAGGAGGGCGATCAGTGGGTCTTTGCGATTGACGGCGCGAAAACGGTTTCGGTGGCCGCGTCGGAAATTGATCTCGGCGCAGAAAGCTGGCTGTGCATCGGCGCGAACCGGGATCCGTCCATGGCGATGTCGGTTTCCAAGGTGTATATCGACGATGCCGTTACCGACGCAATGAAAACCGGCAGCGGTACCACCGGAGGAAATGGCGGCACCGGCGGCAATACGGGTGGAAATACTGGCGGAAATACCGGCAACAACAACCCGAGCATCAATGGCGGCACCAGCTATGACAAAGACGGCAACGTGATCATCGGCGAGATCGTCAAGGGCGGTGCGCTGGAATATATGGGGCCGAAAAACGTGGTAGCTACGCTGAAGCCCGGCATTTCGGTGTGGACCTATGTGACCGCCGGCGCGGCCGGGGTGACACTGGTGCTATCGGTTGTTTTTGGCGTGATCTATCTGGTGGGGCGCAGGAAGAAAACGACTGCTGCCGTGCCGGAGGAACAAACCGGGGATGATCCATCTGGGAACAGTTAAAAAGGGGAGGTTGAATCGATGAAAAAGAGACTCTTTTCCCTTCTGGCGGCAGGGGTATTCCTGCTCAGTTCGGCCGGCGCGCTGATGAGCGTGCACGCCGAAGGCTCGTGGTCGCCGATCCGCGGCTACAGCAATGCGCAGGGCTCCATCTCCGAAGCGGGCGGGGTGACCACCCTCACCGGCTACGGCGGCGCCAAATATTCCGAGCGTATCCCGGTGGTGGAGGGCACCGCCATCTCGATGACCGTATCGCCGGAAAAGCTGCTGGGGCCCGGCTACAATAACCTTTTTGCGATAGCGCTGCTCAATGTCGAGGGCTCCTTCTTCGGCGGCGGTACGGATACGGGCTCCGGCTTTGCGGTGAGCGCCAAGAGCTTCGGCGATTACACCGGCGGCTTTAATCTGTGGTACAACAAGGCCGCTGGCAAACAGGTCGGACCGGACGTGCGAATTGCAAATAAAAATATTCAAAAGGACATGTCGGCAACCGATCTGTACATCACCCTGACCAAAAAGGCGCAGACGGTGGAGAATGTCGCCTACACGTGGGAAATCCGGATCACCAACAGCCAGACGGATGATGAGATGGTGCATCTGGTTCCGGCGGCCGATGTGCCGGAAAACACCTTTGCCGGCGGCGCCTATCTGGTGGCCGGCCACCGGCAGACCGCTACCAAGCCGGGGATCGAAACCGTTCAGGTGGATATCCGCGATCTGACCATCATCCAGCCGGAGACCATTACGGTGAAAACCCAGGTCGCCGACCGCGCGGTGTTTCTGGGTGATGAAATGACCCTGACCATGGCCAACGTGTTCGATGTGCCCGAGGGTAAAACCGCGGTGTACACCGCCTCGCACGGCACGATTGCCGACGGGGTGTGGAGCTATACCCCCGCCGCGCTGGGCACTGAGGAAATTACCATCTCTGCCGGATTTGACGCGGGCGAAATCCTCGCCTCGGTTAAGTTCAAGCTGACCGCGAAGGATGCCACATGGCGTCCGATCCGCGGCTACGGCGGCAATTTGGGCTCGATCGACACCAATAACGGGGTGACCGCCTTTGACGGCTACGGCGGCGCGCGGTATACAAAGCGCATCCCGGTCGAGGAAGGCACCGCTATTTCGATGACCGTATCTGCCAAGGAGCTGGTGCTCTCCCATAACAACGTTTTCAGCGTGGCGCTGCTGGATACCGAAGGCTCCTTCTTCGGCGGCGGTGCGGATACGGGCTGCGGCTTTGCGGTGAGTGCCAAGAGCTTCGGCGATTATAAAAACGGCTTCAATATGTGGTACAACAAGGCGTCCGGCAAAACCGTCGGCACGGACGTGCAGATCAAGCCGAACATTGCGAAAGATATGACAGCAACCGATCTGCACATCACCCTGACCAAAAAGACGCAGACGGTGGAGGATATCGCCTACACATGGGAAATCCGCATCACCAACAGCCAGACGGACGACAAAATGGTGCATCTGGTTCCGGCATCCGACGTGCCGGCTGATCTGTTTGCCGACGGCGTCTATCTGGTGGCGGGCTGCCGCAGCAACAAGAGCATCCGGGTGGAGCTGAGCGATCTGACCGTCACCCATCCGGAAACCATCACGGTGAAAACCGAGGTGGGCGACCGTTCGCTGTATCTGGGCGATGCGCTGACCCTGAACATGTCCGACCTGTTCGGTGTGCCGGCGGGCAAAACCGCGGTGTACACCGTCTCGCACGGTACCGTCACCGATGGGGTATGGAGCTACACCCCCGCCGCGCTGGGCACCGAGGAGATCACCATCTCCGCCGGCTTTGAAGCGGGCAGCCCCCTCGCGTCGGTAACCTTCAAGCTGACCGTCAAGGATGCGACATGGCGTCCGCTCCGCGGCTACGGCGGCGATCTCGGCTCGCTGGAGACCATCGACGGGGTGACGGCGCTCATCGGCTACGGCGGCGCGAAATACGCCGAGCGCATCCCGGTTGAGGAAGGCACCGCCATCACCCTGACCATGTCCCCGAAGGTGATGATGCCCACCTATGCCAACCTGTTTTCGGTGGCGCTGCTGAATACCGAAGGCTCCTTCTTCGGTGGCAGCGCGGATACCGCCTCCGGCTTTGCGGTGAGTGCGCGCAGCTTCGGCAACTATACCTCCGGCTTCAACACCTGGTATCAGAAGATCACCGATGGACAGCCGGCCGCGCTGGATCTGACCCCTGCGGCAACCAACCGCATCGAAAAGGCGGACGGCAAGCCCGGCAACGTCAACCACAACATGATCGAAACCGATCTGCAGATCACCTTCATCAAGCGGGCGCAGACGATAGATGGAGTGGACTACAGTTGGGAAATCCGGCTGACCGCGGTGCAGACCGGCGACAAGCTGGTGCATCTGGTTCCGGCTGCCGACGTGCCGAACGACATGTTTGCCGACGGCGCTTACCTGACTGCGGGCTATCGCATCGACAAGGAGATCGCCGATCTCAACACGGTGCGGGTGGATCTGAGTGGGCTCAAGATTACCCAGCCGGATGATGCGGGCATCACCCTGATCGGTAAGCCGGACGATATGCAGGCCCAGAAAAACGAGAGTCTAACGCTGGATCTTGCCGAAATCTTCCTGGTTTCCGGCAACGGCACCGTGACCTATACCGCGAGTGCGGGAGAGATTAAGGACGGGGTATGGCACTACACCTTTGCCGGCGGAGAGCCGGTAGAGGTAACTATCACCGCCGCGATCGACGGCACCGAGATCAGCGAAACGGTCCGCTTTACGGTGGAAGAGGCAGCGTTGTGGGAGCCGCTGCGCGGCTATGCGGGTGCGCTCGGCTCGGTAACGATGAAAGACGGCACCGACGTGGAGCTGAACGGTTACGGCGCGGCACGGCTCTCCACCCCCATCACCATTAAGGAAGGCACCAAGATCAGCTTTACCCTGACCCTGCCGCAGCTCAACAAGGTGGACAATAATCCGTTTGCAGTGGGGCTGGTCAACGACCCGAATTCCTTCCTCGGCGGCGACGCGGATACCGGCTCGGGAATCGCGTTTATGGTCAAATCCTTCTCGGATTATGAGAACGGATACAACCTGTGGTATGGCGGCGTCAAGGACGGCCGAGCGGATAATTTCCTGCGTATGGAAGAGCGCAATACCGAATCTGACCTCACCAAGGCAAAGCTGGTGGTCACGATGGAGAAAAAGACGCAGACGGTTGGCGGCGTCAAGTATGGCTGGGTGATCACGGTCACCGATGCCGCTTCGGATGAGGCGTATACTCAGCTTGTACCGGCAGATGAGGTGCCGGACGAGGTGTTTGCGGGAAAGCCGGCCTATCTGGTGGCCGGATGCCGTTCCGGAAAGCCGATCAAAGCAGAGCTTTCGGATATCATCGTCACGGAAGCGGAAAAAGAAAACAAGCCGACCGGCGTAGCGGTTGGCGGCGCGGCGGTGTTCGCGTTGTGCGCGGCACTGCCCTGTGTTTTCGCCTTTGGGAGAAAATCCCGAAAAAAGGGGGATGACCGATGAAACAAAAGCTGAAAACTCTTCTGCCGCTGATTATTTTCCCGTCGCTCACCGTCATTCTGGTGATCGCTATGCTGGGTACGATTTTTCTACGGGGTGAGAAAATGGCGGTTCAGGCGGATATGCCGGATGGTTTGCTTTACGCCGATTATTTCACTGAAAACGCCGCGCGGCACGAATGGCAGCTCGGTATGGGCGGCAACAGCGCCGCACCCAAGCTCATCGACGACAGCCTGTATTTTTCCGGCAACGGCGTGACCCCCTGCGCGGCAATGCTGCTGCAGGAATTGCCGGAAAAGTTCGATATGTACTTTACGGCGGACATTGCCCGCCGCGGCGGCGACGGCAAGGCGCCTACCCTGTTTTTCAACATCGGGGAAAAGTACAACGAGCGTTATCAGATCTGGCTGCTGGAAAACACCATTAAAATCACCTATAAGTTTGACAAGACCATCGCCATCAAAAAGGTGGAAGGGCTGGAATCCGGCAAAGCCTATGCGTTCCGGCTGGCGGTGGACAAAAACAACGTGAAGATCTATATGGACGGCGGCGAAGAGCCGGTGATGGATTTCACCGCTTCCGGCGAATACGAGAGCTTTGCGCAGGCCCGCCATTTCGGTATCAACTGCTATTGCTATGAGTTCTATTTTGACAATCTGGTGATTACCGACGGCGCGAACTACAGCCCGGTCACCGAGCTGGCGCTGACCACCCGCACCGGTGAGGATACGGTGCAGGCGGGGGCGAATCTCCAGATGATGGCGTATCTCAACCCATCCAACCCGACCGATTCCGCGCTGGTATGGTCGGTGGACAATCCGGAGATTGCCCGCATCACGCAGGACGGCCTGCTCAAGGCCAAGGCGGCCGGCGAGGTCAAGGTGACCGCCCGCACCCGCGGAGGCAACATCCTGACGGCGGAGAAAACCATCACCATTCTGGCGGGAGCCGGCTCCGACGGCTCCGGCACCGGTTCTACCAGCCCGGTCGGCTCGCTGCTGGCGGACGATTACGCCAAGGTTTTTGAATCCGATCGGCCGAAGGACGTGTTCCCCTACAGCCCGGCGCTGTGCATCCTGCCTTCCGGACGGATCATCGCGACGTGTGATTACGGCGGAAGCGGCATCGATGAATATACACCGGTCGGCTACGATGAGCCGCAGGGATGGAAGGCCATCGGTCGTGTCGCCTATTCGGATGACGACGGCAAGACATGGAGTTATCCGTTCGATGCGCCGTTCCTGTTCGGCCGGCCATTTACCTCCGGTGACGACCTGTATGTCATCGCCCGCGACAGTGAGAAGATGACGCTGGCCATCTATCAGTCCAAGGACGAGGGCGAGACGTGGGATGGCCCGTATGAACTCGATACCCGGACGTGGCATTCCGCGCCGACTGCGCCGATCTACACCAACGGGTATGTCTACATGACTATGGAGGTTCAGGGCAAAAAGGCCAACGAAGCGGGCTTCACCGGCCGCGCATCGCTGGCGCCGGTGCTTATGCGCGCCAAGGTCGACGACGATCTGACCAAGCCGGAAAGCTGGCAGTTCTCCGAAGAGCTGGCCTACGGTGAGGTGATTCCGGATTCCTATAAGGACGCTACACTGGATTACACCGGTATCCCCTATCTGACCCGCAGCGCGGCGGATGTGGGCTGGCTGGAGGGCAACGTCATCCAGATCTACGACGAAAACCACCAGTGGTACGATCCTACCGGCAAAACCTTCTACATCTACCTGCGCGGCAGCACGCTGGGCGCCGGCTATGCGGCGATCATGAAGGTGACCGAAGACGCCGACGGCAAGATGACGCCGTCACTGGTCAAAGCACCCTCCGGCAAGACGATGCTGTTTGTCCCGCTGCCGGGCGGCAACAACAAGTTCTATATCCTGTACGACAGCGTGTCCGAAATGTACTGGCTGGTTTCCAACCAGAACACCACCAGCATGAATACGCCGCAGTCCCTCACCGCCGACCGGGTGGGTGAGGCGGCCAATGAGCGGTCACGGCTGGCGCTGTATTTCTCCAAAAATGCGATGGATTGGTGCTTTGCCGGTCTGGTCACCAAGGGCAATTCCGATAAGGAAGCGCGCAACTATGCGAGTATGGCCATTGACGGCGACGATCTGCTGGTGCTCAGCCGTTCGGGCGACGAGCGGGCGGAGTCCGCGCACGACAACAACCTCATCACCCTGCACCGCATTGAGAATTTCCGCAGCCTGATCTATTGATTGTGACGAGGTCCACACGGTATAATGGTGTGGACCTCGTCCCCTTACAGGGGACGAAACGGTTGCAGAAAGGATGAGAACAATGGCAAAAACGATTCTCGGCATCGAACTGGGCTCAACCCGCATAAAAGCGGTGTTGATCGACCAAAACCATAAGCCGGTTGCTTCAGGGGATTATTCGTGGGCCAGCCGATATGAAAACGGCATCTGGACCTATCCGCTCGAGGAGGTGTGGACCGGCCTGCGCAGCGCGCTGGCCGCGCTGCAGGACAGCCTCACGCAGCCGGCGGAGATTGCGGCGGCCGGCGTATCCGGGATGATGCACGGCTATCTGGCCTTTGACAAGGACTGGAACCTGCTCACCCCCTTCCGCACGTGGCAGAACACCATCACCGGAGAAGCAGCCGAACGGCTGACCGCACAGCTGCAGTTCAATATCCCCCAGCGCTGGAGCATCGCCCACCTGTATCAGGCGGTGCTGAACAATGAAGCGCATGTGCGGGATATCGCGCACATCACGACTCTCGCGGGGTATGTGCATTATATGCTCACCGGGGTCAACGCCATCGGTATTGGCGAGGCGTCAGGCATGTTTCCGGTAGACAGCGAAACGGCGGATTACGATGAGCGGATGCTTGCACTCGCGCAGCAGGCATTTGACGAATACCATCTCCCATGGACCCTGCGTCAGGTGCTGCCGCAGGTGCTGTCCGCGGGCGACGAGGCGGGAGAACTCACCCTCTCGGGGACACAGCGGCTGGATGGCCTGCTGTCCGCGGGCATCCCCTTCGCCCCGGCGGAGGGGGATGCCGGCACCGGTATGACGGCGACCAATGCGGTGGCACCGTGCACCGGCAATGTGTCGGCGGGCACCTCTATTTTTTCGATGGTGGTGCTGGAAAAACCGCTGTCGGCGGTGTATCCGGAGATCGACATCGTAGCCACCCCCTCCGGAAAAGCAGTGGCGATGGTGCACTGCAACAACTGCACCAATGATATGAACGCGTGGGTCGGGGTGCTGAAGGAAACCGCTGCGCTGTTTGGCGCCGAGGTGTCCACCGGCGAGCTGTTCACCAGGCTGTATCAAAAGAGTCTTGAGGGCGATCCGGACTGCGGCGGTGTACTGGTGTACAACTACCTTGCGGGCGAAGGGGTCACCCATTTTGACGAGGGAAGACCAATGGTCGTGCGCCGTCCGGACAGCCGCTTTACGCTGGCGAACCTTTTGCGCGCGCAGCTTTATTCCACCATGGCAACCCTGAAAATCGGCATGGACCTGCTTGCGGGAGAAAAGGTCGCCATCCGCAGTTTGACCGGCCACGGCGGGCTGTTCAAAACCCCGGGCGTCGGGCAGCGGTATATGGCCGCCGCCTGCGGTGCGCCGGTCACCTGCATGGAAACCGCCGGTGAGGGCGGACCCTACGGCATGGCACTGCTGGCGGCCTACCGGCTGCTGCGCGCGCCGGGTGAATCGCTCGAAAGCTATCTCAACGGCCGGGTGTTTGCGGGGGTGAAGGGGGTAACCCTGCAGCCGGACGCAAACGACGCGGCGGGGTTCGCTGCCTTCATGCGGCAGTATGAAAGCGGACTCGCTGCCGAACGGGCCGCTGTCGAATCGCTTTAGGCCCGAAAAACAGCCGGCCGGCGGCTCTTCTGAGGAAAGGATGAATGATATGCTGTATCCGCACAGCCGCGAACCGTTTTCGCCCGCGCTGTTCCGCTGTCCCGGCAGTGAATATCGCGGAACGCCGTTCTGGGCATGGAACTGCCGGCTGGATCCGGCCGAGCTTATGCGTCAGATCGAGATTTTCCGGCAGATGGGTTTCGGCGGCTTTCATATGCATGTGCGCACCGGCATGGAGACACCGTATCTGAGCGATGAGCATATGGATATGGTGCGCCGCTGCGTGGATAAGGCGCGCGAGCAGAAAATGCTGGCGTGGCTTTACGATGAGGATCGATGGCCCTCCGGCGCGGCCGGCGGGCTGGTGACAGCCGAGGAAAAATACCGGCAGCAATATCTGGTGTTTTCGGCTGCTTCTTATGAGCAGCGCGGCGGAAATCCGTCTGCCGGCAACACCACCGCCAGAGCCGCCCGGCGCGGCGGCGGCGAGCTGCTCGCACGGTATGATGTCGAGCTGACGGCGGATGGCTGTCTTGCGGGCTACAAGCGGCTGGCGGAGGGCGAGCGGGCGGTGCACCGCACCTATTATGCGTATGCAGAGACTCCTGCGCCGAATCCGTGGTTCAACAACGCCACCTATGTCAATACGCTGGATAAGCGGGCGATGAAGCGGTTTGTGGAGTTGACCTACACCCGCTACCGCGAGACGGTGGGAGCGGAATTCGGCGGTGTTGTTCCGGCGATGTTTACCGATGAGCCGCAGTTTACCTGGAAAACTACCTTAGGCGATCCGTTTTCGGACGGCGATGTGTTTCTGCCATGGAGCAGCGATCTGCCGAACACCTACGCCGCGACGTGCGGCGGGGATCTGCTCGGCAGCCTGCCGGAATTGATCTGGGAGCTGCCGGACGGCGCGGTTTCCCCGGTGCGCTACCGTTATCATGACCACGTGACCGAGCGATTTGTGCAGGCCTTCGCGGACACCTGCGGTGACTGGTGCCGGGAAAATGGGCTGAAGCTGACCGGGCACATGCTCGGTGAGCAGAGTCTGCAGTCCCAGACTATGGCCACCGGTGAGGCGATGCGCTCCTACCGCAGTTTTGGTCTGCCGGGCATCGACATGCTTTGCGGCCGGTTCGAGCTGACTACCGCCAAGCAGGCGCAGTCCGCCGCCCGGCAGTACGGCCGGGAAGGGGTGGCCTCTGAGTTGTATGGAGTCACCGGCTGGGACTGTGATTTCCGCGACTACAAGCTGCAGGGGGACTGGCAGGCAGCCCTTGGCGTGACGGTGCGGGTGCCCCATCTCGCGTGGGTATCGATGGAGGGGGAGGCGAAGCGGGACTGCCCGGCTTCGATTCATTACCAGTCGCCGTGGTACACCGAGTTTGCCTATGTGGAGGATCATTTCGCCCGGGTGAACACCGCGCTGACCCGCGGCCGTCCGGTGGTACGGATAGGGGTCATCCATCCGATCGAGAGCTTTTGGTTGCACTGGGGACCGGCGGCCCACACTGCGCCTGCACGTCAGCAGCTGGAGACAAACTTCACCGATGTGATCAACTGGCTGTCCTACGGCTCGCTGGATTTCGATTTCATTGCGGAATCCCTGCTGCCGGACCTGTGTCCCGCCGGCGGTGCGCCGCTTAAGGTGGGACAGATGGCCTACGACGCGGTGGTGGTACCCGGCTGTGAAACGCTGCGCAGCAGCACCTGTGAGCGGCTGGAGGCGTTCTGCGCGGCTGGGGGCCGGCTGATTGTCATGGGTGATGCACCGCGGTGGGAAAATGCGCTGCCGAGCGGCCGGGGCGAGGCGCTCGCCGCTACCGCACTGCACATCCCCTTTATGCGCAAGGCGCTGTTGGAGGCGCTCGAACCGGTGCGGGAGGCGGCCATCCGGTACGACAGCGGAAATCTCGCGGATCAGTTTGTTCACCAGCTGCGGCAGGACGGGGAGGAACGCTGGCTGTTTATTGCGGCGGCAGGCATTACCCCGAATAAGGACGCCCCGCGGCGTCCGCATATCCGTGCACAGGTGAAGGGGCTGTACCGCGCTGAGCGATACGACACCCTGACTGGTGACACCTCTCCCCTGCCCTGTACCCAGCGCAATGGTTTCACCGAGATACCGGTTTTTATGTATGAATACGAAAGTTTGTTGGTGCGGCTGATTCCCTGTGAGCATCCGTCCGCACTGCCGGCGTCCGAGCCGGCTGCGGCGGTGCGGCGTATCCCGCTGGCCAGCCGGGTGCCGTTTGTGCTCAACGAGCCGAACGTGCTGCTGCTGGACATGGCGGAATACGCGCTGGACGATCAGCCCTACGCGCCGGCGGAGGAGCTGCTGCGCGCAGACAATGCCTGCCGCCGGCAGCTCGGCTGGCCGGTGCGGCAGGAGGCGGTGGTGCAGCCGTGGACTCTGGCCCCCGAAACGCCCGAACATACTGTGCGGCTGCGGTTCGCCATACAAAGCGAGACGGCGGTGGCGGCGCCGAAGCTCGCGATGGAGCATCCGGAAACGGCGGTCATCCGATTCAACGGCCGGACGGTTTCCGCCTCGCCGGACGGATATTATGTCGATAAAGCGATCCGCACCGTGACGCTGCCGCCGGTTGAACCGGGGACAAACGTGCTGGAGCTTGTGCTGCCGTTCGGCCGGCGTACCAACGTGGAATGGTGCTATCTGCTGGGGGATTTCGGGGTGCGGGCTTGCGGCCGGGAGGCGGTGCTGACCGCGCCGCCGCACACCCTCGCTTTTGACAGCATCGTGCATCAGGGACTGCCGTTCTATGGCGGTCAGGTGCGCTATCAGCTGGCGTTTTGCTCGAATGGCGGCGCGCTTCGTCTGCGGGTGCCGCATTTCAAGGGGGCGGTGGTCAAAGTTTCGCTCGACGGCACAGATGACGGGTTGATCGCCTATCCGCCCTACACGCTCGAGCTGGGCTGTCCGCCCGCTGGGGCGCATGAGCTTACGGTTACGTTGTATGTGCCGCGCACCAATGCATTCAACGCGGTGCATTTTTACGATGACAACATCAAGGGACGCAGCGCCAATTCCTGGCGCTCGACCGGCGACCGTTGGCGGTATGAATATGACCTGTATCCCGAGGGAATCTTCTCGCCGCCGGAACTTACCGAATATGAATCAAAACAGGAAGAGGCGGATGACAAATGACAGGGCTTAAAAACGGTATGGTGATGCAGCGCAATGCGCAGAATGTCTGCGAGGTGCTGCTGCGTGGCGACGCGCTGCCGCGGTCGGTCAGCTACACCGGCGCGGCGGCGGGAGAAGCACAGTTGGAACCGCTTGCAGACGGTGCGATGCGGTTGACCGGCATCCCGGTCGGCGGACCATATACCGTGACGGCGGACGGTGAACTGTTTCATGACGTGTATGTCGGGGACGTGTGGCTGCTGGCCGGACAATCCAACATGGAAGGCGTCGGCTGGCTGACCGAACAGGATCGGGCGTTCACCGGCAGAGACAGCGTGCGCGCGTTTTGTATGGACGATGAATGGCGCGTCGCCCGGCATCCGATGCATCGGCCGTGGCTGGCGGTGGACAAGGTGCACACTGAGGTTCTGGGCTTTAAGCAGCCGAATCCGCCGTATCGCGGAGTGGGACCGGGCCTGTCCTTCGCCCTGCGGATGGAAGTCTACACCGGCGTACCGCAGGGATTGATCTGCTGCGCGCACGGCGGCACCGCAATGCGGCAATGGGATCCCGCGCTGAAAGGTCAGGGCGGGGATAAGAGTCTGTACGGCGCGATGCTGCGCCGGTTTCAGGTGTGCGGCAGCCATGTGCGCGGACTGTTCTGGTACCAGGGCTGCTCGGACGCTATGCAGCGGGCAGGAGACGTGTTTACTGAGCGCACCGCCGCTTTTTTTGCGGAATGCCGACAGGATTTCGGTGCGGAGCTGCCGATCGTTCAGGTACAGCTCGCACGGGTGGTGAACGTCAATCGGACGGTTCAGGATCCGCTGTGGAGCGATGTTCGTGAGCAGCAGCGTCGATTGGGTGAGCGGGTCGAGCGGCTGCACACCGTCGCCGCGGTGGATAAGCCGCTCGATGAGGCGATCCACATCTCTTCGGCCGCACAGCAGAAGCTCGGCGAGGAGGCGGCCGAGGCGATGATGAACCTGCTCAACGGCGGGACGGACGGCTGCCTGCCGCCGCCGGCGTTTTCCGGCGTGCGGATTCGGGAGGACGGCATCAGCGGCGCGGCGGTGATTGAGGTGCACTATACCAACCTGCACGGCGGTCTGACCGCGCCGGGGCGTGCGGCCGGGTTTGCGCTGTCGCAGGGGGATGCCCCGCCGTGCGATACGCCGATTGTGGAAATTGTGCCGGCAGGCGACACAGCCTGCATCCGCTGCGCAAGGCGGCCGGAGGAGCTGCGCGGGTGGAAGCTGTGGTACGGTTATGGTACCGATACGTACGGCAATCTCACCGATGAGGCCGGACGCGGTGTGCCGGCGATGGGGCCGATTGTGCTGGAATAAAAGAGGCAGGGCGTCCGGCTGTATGGCCGGACGCCCTTATTGGATGCGGAAAAAAACAGGAGACGGCTTTCCCCCGCGCTGCCGGCAAGGATTGTATTGCCCGTTTCTCGGGCGTTTTCAGGACAGAGGAATCCCCGGGTCTCCCGCTCGGGAGACCCGGGGATTATCCGTTCAGGGGGAAATTTGACCGGTAAAGGCTTCGTATATCAGCCGTATCCCCAGACAAAAACCCGCGCTGAACGCCTGCTCGTTTTCAAAACATCCGGTGAAGGCGTGCGCGCCGTTCAGATCGTCGAGGCGATCGATATCCCCGGGCGAGAGCACGCTTTGCAGCTGCTCAATCAGTTCATGCCGTTTTTCAACGGCGGCACGGTATTCGGGATCCTTCGGCGGCGCCAGATCGGCGGGAGAAAGTTCGCCGTTGTACAGGGCGTTGAGTAAATTCATGGCAGATCCTCCTTTTGACTGTTTTCACAGTCCCCTTGAAAGATCCGGCCGTATCGTGTATAATTTATACGGCCGTTTCTTTTGCGGGACGGCTGTGTTGTGGGGAAGCGGCGTTTCTTTGTGATTGGGGGGACGCTGCTTCCTTCACTTTTTCAGGTCATCGTACATCCGGTCAATTCCCCGACGGACAATATCCGAGGCCGTGGTCTTGAGCATCTGTTTGCAAAACGCCAGCTTTTGCTGTGTTTCATCATCGACCAAAACGAAAATACGATCTTTCAGAGGCTTTTCACCGGATAGCGGACGACCCATCTTTTTTTGCGCCACATCATCACCTCACTTTTATGCGCATTTATATAATAGACTATCATGCGCATAAAAGTCAACCCCCATTTTGGTTTTGCAAAATAATTTCACAATACGTAAAAAGGACATCGGATACTCTTAAACGAGAAGCTCCGATATCCTTTTTATTTCAAAAAATCACTTTTTTGCGGAGGCCTTCAGGCGGGCATAAGCTTTGTCGATGCCCTCCCGGATGACCTCCGACCGCGTCTTTCCGGTTTCCCGGCAGCAGAAATCGAGCTTCTCCAGCTCTTCGCGGGTCATCTTGGTTTCTACCCGCATCAGCCTTGGGTTATCAGAAGGCGGTCTTCCTGTACGCGGACTCAATTCATCACCTCACTTTTTATCCGTATGTTTATTATATTTTTATACGGATAAAAAGTCAATATTCCTTTTCGCATTGCGCAAAAAATTCACAAATTGTGAGCGTAAAAGCACAAACAGCGTCTCCCCTCTGCCCTGCCGTATACCGCACATCCCTAAAAAGCCCACCGATTTGTACCCGATCCGGAATTGCCGGACGGTTCGCGATTGGATATAATGACGGCAGATAGCCGGAAAAAGGGTGTCGGTGATGAACGAGTGCGAAAAAGATGGCCGGCAGAAGCGGATCGTCTCCCGTCCGGTAAGCACTGGATCTTATCGATGGCGGCATCCGCCTGACGGTGCAGCGAAGTGTGTATTGACGGAAAAGAAAACGAAAGGGCGGAGCATCATGCTCCGCCCTTTTTTGTTCGGATGAATCTGCTGTGTGCCGTTCAGCCCAGTATGTATACCGCGATGCCGCCGGCCTCCAAAGAGAGCGAAAGGCGGCTGCCGGTGCCGAGGGAACGGGTATTGCCGCTGTCGGGCTGAAACTGTGCAAGCGGCATCGCGGTTTTCAGCGAAATACTGCCGGATACGCCGGCGGTGTGGTCCTTGTTCGCAATCACCAGATAGGTGGTGTCCCCGCCGGAAAAGACGCCGATGATGAGATTGTCCGGTGCGTCCGCAATATAAGGCGAGGCGGACAGCGGATCCAGATAATAGGTGCTGTCGTAACCGGCGGACAGGCCGGTGTGATGAATGGCGATGTTCTGCTTGTCGTACAGCAGGTCACCGATCCGGCGGGCCTGCCAGTTGATCGCCTTGAGCGCTTCGTAATTTGCGGTGGGGCTGCCGTCGGCTTTGGTCAGCGAGTTCCAGGAGTTGTAATAGCTCAGCCCTTTTACCCCATAAGCGAGTGCGGCGGACATCTGTACCCGGATCTGCTCCACCGTCAGGGCGTTTGAACCGTCTATGGCCTGAAAATAGTGCCAGTGCGGGATGCCGGTTTCCTTGGCCCGTTTGCGGAGATAGCCGAGATCGCGCCACAGGTCGCTGGTGGTTTTGATGCTGTTCTGAAACTGGAAGGGATAGTAGTCCATCGAAAGCACCTGTGGCTTTACCGTGCGCAGATATTCGTCCACATACGCCGGATACCCGGTTGGCCAGCGGTAAGCGCCGTAGCTGGGCACGATGCAGGAATACGCCATCTTATCCGGCGCGAGCCGGCGGTACAGGTCGGTGAGCTTCCGGCAGTCGGCAAAGCCTGCCGTGCCCGGCTCATCCCAAACATAGTAGCCATACAGGCTCTTGTAGTTCCTGGTCTTGTTCACCCATGCGGCGACTTCCGCCTCAGTGATGGTTTTGGGCAGATGGGAGGTGCCGATGCCGCCCAGATTGGTGCCGCTGTCGTTGAGGCCGCGGGCGTTCTGTATCAGCAGGCCGACACCGCCGACGGCATCCGCTGCCTCGAGCGCGGCAAGGACCGAGGATTCGGTGCTCAGCCAGGTGACCTCAATGAGATTGAGCCCGGCGTCGCGTGTGTTGCGCACAATTCGTTGGTTCTTAGCCGCGGCCGTGTCGCCGTCAAACGCCATGAAGGTGGACAGCAGAAAGCCGGCCTGATTGCCGTTTGCATCCGGCTGAGTGTAGGTCAGTGTGGGTTTTGGCTCGGTGGACGGTGTTTCGGCAGAAGGCTGCGTTGGCGGCCGGTTCTCCCCTGTGCTGGGTCCGGGTTCCGTCGGAGACGGGGTGGTCGGGCTTTCGGTGTTTCCGGACGCGGATGTGGTGCTGTCAGATACAGAAAAAGTGCTGCCGGCAGGGTTATCCGTATTGGTTTGCGCGTCGGAAGAATTCTCAGCAGACATGGACGAGTCCGCACCATCGGCGGCGGATTCCGGTATGCCGCCGGATTGGCAGGCAGTGGCAAACAGGCACAAACATAACACGGCAGCCGCAAGAAGACTGCTTATCCTGCGCATACCGGGACCTCCTCCTCTTGAAAGACGGGAGCCGCCTGTACGGGGATCTCCGAGGGCAGCCGCCACTCCAGCTCTTCCACCCATTCCAGTCCGTAAGGTTTGCCGAAGCCGATGAAGATTTCGCCGGCCGGACCATCCTCCACCTCAACCATCAGCGTCTGCCACACGGGCAGCAGCTCGACATGCGCGCGCGCCGGCCCGCGGTGATAGGCGGGAACATAGTAGCTGCCGTCACACTGTGCCGCGGGCCGGCCGTCCAGCCATACCCGCAGCGCACGGGTACCCTCAGCGATAAGAATGGCGTCTGTAATGCGCATGCCGCTTTTGAGTTCAAGCGCCAACAGGTGGCGGCCGGCCGGTACCTGTTGGAAATGGCCGCACACGTCGATACGTTCGGCGCCGGCCATCATGGTCATGTCGGGCGCTTTTTCAAGCGGCGCATTCAGCGGCTGCCGCAGCCAGCTGATCGCGGTGGCGATGCCGGCGGTCATCTGAATAAGGCCGTTATCACCGTCCAGCCGGATATCCAGCGGTGTGTAATAGACGTTTTTACCGCCCGTCGGTGCGGTGATGGTAAACTCCACTGTTGTGTCCTCGTCTCCCGACAGGCGGATGGTCCGCGTCTGCGGCTGTACATGCCATCCGTCCGGCAGCCGCAGCTGCAGGGTGCAGGTGCCGGAGACGCCGCTTTTCAGACCGCGCAGCCGCAGGGAATAGCCGCGGCTGCCGCCGGGCGGGACGGCGGTATCGTCGGGGTACCGCAGTACGGCGTACACCGGTGTCAGTACAATCACGCTTTCCCGCGGGTCATACCCGTCCCCGAGCATAACCCCGCCGGGCGTGTCCTTCCAAGGCGGGGCAATATGACGGGCATAGGCGGGAAATTCCGGCGCTCCGATTGTCTGGACATGGGAAGAGTAGTATTTTTGGACCTCCAGGCTCAGCGCGGCAATCTGCTGGCAGAGCTCATCGATGGTGCTGACCTCGTGCATGCCTACCATGCTGCCCGACAGCACCAGCCGGCTGCCGATCGGGCGGGTCCATTCCTCACCGATGCCGTCGGGGTTGAGGATACCGAGCAGCGCACCCAGTGAAGCACCGGTACAGTCGGTATCGAAACCGCAGCCCACCGCTGTGCACAGTGAACGGCCGAAATCCCCGCCGCCGGCTAGCCAGCCCAGCAGGATGAAGGAAAGATTGAGCGACACGTCGGTGAAATTCTGCACATAGTATTTGTCTACGATCCGCTGCCGGACGGTGAGCGGATCGCGGCACTGCACCCACCAGGAGGCAGTATCGGTCAGCGCGCTGCGCAGCCGTCCTTCGGGCAGAAAGCGGAATCCCGTGCGCAGCAGTGTATCCGGATCGTGCTCGATAAAGGCGGCACTTTCCACCGCCGCCCAGAAGCAGGCAGCGTCCACCCCGTCGCCCCAGTGGTCGACGCAGGCGTCTTCCCGTGCGAGCGCTGCGGCGAGCGCGGGATCTCCCGGGCACAGGCACGCCCACAGCTCGCTGCGGATGATCGCGCCCATGCCGGCGCCGAATTTGTTGTCGTAGGTGCCGCTAAGCGGCGGGTACAGCCTCTTGCGTATGTTGCGCTGGGCAACGCCGTATTCATCAAAGACCATGCGGATATGATCCATCCAGGACTCCGCCAGATAGCGCCGATGCACCGGCAGCCCGAAACGCCTCACACTCTCGAGCCAGACCACCTGAAGGTCCAGATCGTCGTTGGCGAGCATTTCGGTCGGAACGGGATCGTAATAGGTCAGATCGATGGTGCGTTCCTGACCTTCAAACGGCATGCCGAGGGTGCCGCCGACGCTCTTGCCGATAAAACAGCCGATCACCCGCCGGTAGTAATCACGATATGTCAGCTCCATAGGGATTCTCCTAACATCCGTATTTTCTCAGATGGCTTTCTCATCAAAACCGATCGCGGCCTCGTCTTCCTTTTTGATGATCGTGTTGACGATCAGCACGAAGGAGCACAGGTCGAATACCTCCTGGAGGCGGGTCTCGCGGCGGCAGAGATTCTGCCGGAACAGCTCGAACTGCGCCTTGACCTGTGCCGTTGGCAGGCCGCTTGCCTTGTTGTACAGCACCAGCGCAAGCTCCGCGTATACCTCGGTTGCCTCAAGCAGGAACTCCCACATTTTCCGTCTGGCCGGCACCGCTTCCCGCGCAATGCGGGCGCGCAGCCGGTCCTGCCAGGCATACAGCTTTGCCGGTGTTTCCTTCAGCAGCGCCGCTGTTTCGGGATGAACGACGGGCAGCTCGCCGCGGCTGTAGCTCCAGGAAAAGCCATCCGAGATGTCCCACAGCAGCGCACGCGCGTCCTCCCACTCCTCTCCGTAGGCGTCCTCGAAATAGCAGCGTTCCGCCTCCTCGTAGGGCAGCGAACGGTCGAAGAGCTTGCGGCCGAGCAGGGTGTTGCACAGCCCGGACGGGAAAAACGAACGGGTCAGCTGGCAGCTGATATAGCCGTTGAGCCCCATGTCCCGGAGCAGCTCCACATCCCGGAACTGCACACGGGCCAGGTTCATCTGGGCGTAATCCTTGTGGATATCCCACATCATGTGGTATTCAAAAATAACGCAGTCGCCGCCGAACTGCCGCTGCCAGTCGAACAGGAAACGCAGATTCTGGTGTGCGTTTTCCGGCAGGATCAGGTGATTGCGGACATACGGGATGTCGTTTGTCTCATGTGCGCGGTCGATCGTTTCGCCGTCGCGCAGATACGGTTCGCGGTAGGTGCGGGTGATCGGGGCGAACAGAAGCAGAAAGCGGCCCGGATTTTCGATGCGCTCCTTCAGCGGCGTCCACAGCAGGTCATACCCGAGGATAAAGCCGATACGGGTGGATAGCCCGCGGGCGGTCAGCCGGCGGTCCACCTCGTTGAGCATGCGGACATAGAAATCCGCCGGGCGGAGTTCGCGGCAGTTTTCGCATTCACAGGTGTTGTTGAAGTTGTCCGCCAGCCAGATGTGAAGCACTTCTTTTTCGGGGTGTTCCGCGGCATAACCGACGATTTCCTCCACCAGCCGGCGCTGTACCTCCGGATTGGAGTAGCACAGGTTGGTGTTTACCGGGATGCCGCCGAAAAACTCCCGTTTGCCGCCCACCTCGGCGAGCAGCGGACGCACGTCGTCCGGTATGGCGCTGTTGTCCGCCGCATGCCAGCCGGTGGAGTGATAGCCGATGCTCTCACAGATCCAGCCGTGCCCCATCGCGTGATACTGCATGCCGCGCCGGCGGATCTCCGGCCCGAGCTCCTCCACAATGGCACGCGAATCCGCGGGGGAATACGCCTTGTCGGCCGGCAGGAATTCGTTGTAGACGTGGGTGTACCATTCCTCAAAAAACACGTGCGCCTCGCGGAACTGGATAAAATACAGGTTGTACCCCAGTTTCGGCGCCCAGTCGATCATCGCGTATACATTTTCCCGGCTGACTGCGCCCTCGATGCTGAACCCGCGGTAGCGGTAATCCGCACGGCGTGCCAAATGCGCGGTCATCTCTTCCGCGGTGAGCCGGGGGAGGATTTCCCCGTCGGGACCTGGCCGGATGAACCGGCAGCCCACCGCCGTCAGAAAAGCATAAACCCCGAGCAGCACGCTGCGGGGGTTGCTTCCGGCGATGAATCCCTCCCCCTGCGTGACTTCGACTGTGTAAGCATCATCAAGGGCGGGATCCTCCACGGCCGGACAGGCGGCGGGATCTGCCCGCAGCGCGATCTGTGCATGGCTGCCTTCGCCGCAGATCCGGCGCCAGTAGCTGTCCAGCTGTTCCGCCGCGAAAGCGATCGTATCCGGAACATCGGTTTGCCTGGCCAACATGCGTCCCCCCTTCCTCAGACGATAGGATTGAGGACGTATAGCCGGCCTTCGCCCGGTGCCAGCGTGACGGCGGCACGATCGGCGCAGCCGAGCGGTTTGAGCGTGCCGTCCTCGTCGTCAAACAGCGAAACCGCATACCGGCCATCAAGCTGCAGCTCGCCGGAAACGGCATTTTCAAAATCCTTGTTGGACAGCATCAGATACTTTGCATCGGTGCCGTCGGTGAAGGTGCCGGCGATCAGGCGATCGGGCATCGCACGCACGAAGGCAATATCCTCCGGCCGGTCGAGAAAATACGCCTGCCGCAGATCTTCCGGCAGTCCGGTATGGCAGATCACATCGCTTTCCTTATGCAGCAGGAAGGTGCCGAGATTCATCATCTTATGATTGAGACGTTTAACCTCGTCGTACAGCGGGCCTTTTGCGTCGGTAGTTACCGAAACGAGTGAGGAGGAAGTGAAATAACTCAGCTGCTTGACCCCGTACGCCAGCGCCGCGTAGGCCTGCACCGCGAGCTTTTCGTAGGTCATGCCGATGCCGCCGACGTCGTCGCTCGCCGGGAAATCCCATTTCCCCTGGAAGTAAAACCAGAACGGCCGGCCGGCTGCCTTCGCATATTTGCGTACGCAGCCCATATCCCGCCACATGTCGTTTTCGATCAGCCGGGCTTCCTTGCTGACCGCAAAGGGATAGTAGTCCACCGACACGACGTCGCAGTCGGTTTCCTCGATGTACTGCCGCACGTATTTGGCATAGGGGCGCTCCTCCAGCGGAACGTCTCCGGTCCAGGTGTCGTTCGCCTGCCACGCATAGATGCCGTAGCTCGGCACCATCACTGAGAACCCGAGTTTGTCGGGGGCGAAACGGCGGAAACGGTTGATGGTGTCGCGGCAGGTGGAGAAGTTTTCGAAGGCAGGCTCATCCCAAACGTAAAAGCCGAGCACCTCTTTGAAGGGGGCATACCGTTCCGCGGCCCGCTGCACCATCTCATCGGTAGTGACGACAATGTTGTCCTGCTCAAAGCCGATACCGCCGAAATCCCTATCCTGCACGATGGATTTCAGCCCAAGCTCCTCGCAGATGGGTAACGCCCGGAGCACGGTTTCGCGGTCCTTGAAGGTGAATTCCACCAAATTGAAGCCGGTGTCCTTGTGATGCTGCAGCTGAGCGCGCATATGCTCCTCGCTGCTGATGGCGTTGAAAGTAGAGATGTAAAACGTGTCCTGCTGAAAACGTCTGATCTTGTCCATAAAGGCCGCACTCCTTCTCATTTTGTGTGAGGATCGGATCGCATTGTGTGGTTTTCACAACAATTGCCGGGTATACCCCGGTTTTTTTCATTATAAAGGAGGGCGATACAAACGGAAATGCCTGGTATTTGTTATCTGTGAAGTATTTTGTTCTCGTTTTTTACGTGCAGTTCCCACCCAAAATTCCTTTTCAGGTGCTTTTTATAATCCGCAGGAACTTTTTTGCCTTATGTTGGCGCCAATTCGTGGAAACACGAAAGGTTTTTGCCAATTTATCTTAAATTCTTGAAAATCAACATCCAACATGGTATACTTTTTAATATAATTTGTAGTAATCCGTAGAGAGGATGTATATTATTAAGAATAAATAAACCACTATAATTAAATCCAAATTCAACCCGGCGGATTTCACAGGGTTTTTACGCATCTGGCGGCGTCCAGGAAGGTATACATTTTGGAATAACGCAACAGAATTACCGTGTTTTTTGCAGAAGAGAGGAGATGCGGCCATGCGGATTTACAGCAATAATGACTGGAAGATCGACCAGCGGGAAATCAAGGTTACGATCAATATGCCGTATAACTCGCGGGTACTGGTAGAGCCGATGCATTCCCATGAATTCATGGAGCTTTCGTACGTGCTTGCGGGCGAAGCGGTGCAGATCATTAACGGGGTCACCTGTCCGGTGCGCAAGGGAAATATCATCCTTATGCGGCCGGGGGATTCGCATACTTTCCGCATGGAGGCAGGTTTTGAGATGCTCAACTGCCTGTTTGGCAGCGATATTTTTCAGGGCCTGATTGATGAACTGGAGAAGACCTTCCATCTTTCGCTGTCTTATGTGCCCAATCTCGTGTGCCTGGAGGGGCAGGATCTGCTTGAGGCGAACGATTATTTCCAGAAGATCCGCCGCGAATACGAGTTGGGGGAAGCAGGCGCGCAGCTGGCGATTCAGAATCTGCTGCATCTGATATTTATCCGCATTGTGCGGCATATCCAGACGTCGGGAGACATGCCGTCTAGCGACCTGTCGGCCCGCATCCTTGAATATATCGATCAGAACCTAAGTGCAGTCGATCTGCCGACCATCGCGGCCTATTTCGGATACAGCCCGAGTTATTTCAGCAAATATTTCAAAAAACTGTTCGGGGTAGGGATGACCACCTATATCAACTCCATCAAAATCCACCGCGCACAGGATCTGATCACCGGAAGCAAGGGGGAACTGACTGTGGAGGAGATCTGCAACCGCTTCGGCTTCAAGGACCGGAAGCATTTCTGCGCGATCTATAAGGAATATCTCGGCATTACCCCCAGTGCTGCGCTCGCACGGCAGCGCAGTGCCGTGCGCCGCGCTGCGCGGGATAAGGCGGAAGCGCATTGATCCACAAAGCAATCGGAAATTTATGCTGCGGGCCATGGCGGTGGCCCGCAGCTTGTTTGTATTTCTGTACAAAAGCGTATGGTTGGGCCGGAACGGAAAGACAATAAAACACTCAACACGATAAAAATTTCTCCGTTTAGGGGGCGGAAGTGCTGCTGGCAATCTGAAAATACAGGACAAAATACGCCCGATACATCCAAATATACGCATTTTCGATGGAGAGGGTTCTTTTTATAATAAATACATAAATAGTTTGTGGTCTAGCGCGCCATTTTATCTAATAGTGCCCGAAGCTTGTGCGGCGAACAGCAAATAATCGGCCGGAATCCGGCCGGCGGAACTATGAGAAAGGTTGGTTTAGTATGAAAAGACGAAGGAGCTTTCCCATCCGGATTGGCGCGCTGCTGCTGGCGGCGGCATTGCTGGCCGGCTGTGGAAATACGGGAACCCCATCGGACGCGCCTGCGCCGGAAAGCAGCGGTCCGCAGGAACGAACGGTCACCTGGGATAATACCTTCTGGGTGGCGGCCACAGTAGGGCTCGGCGCGATCAATACCGAGGCACAGGTCAAGCGGGTGGTGCAGAACCATGCGGAGGCCGGGGTCAACATGATCCTGTGGTACACCGAGGAAAGTCAGTACAGCTCGCTGTTTTTGGAAGAATGCGCGAAATACGGCGTCTATACGATCCTGATGGATAACGGCAGCATCAGCGGCGCGTCGGAGAACTGGAAACCGATCACCGAAGATGCGTTCCGGGAGAAAATTACGCCGTATCTCGATAATCCGCAGGTGGTGGGTTTCATCAACTGGGACGAACCCTTCCACGAGGATCCGTACTACACCATGATGAAGGAACGGCAGGACTGGACCCATAAATATGCGCCGGGCATGCTGTCGTTCATCAATCTGGTGCCGAGCTATGGTCCGTATACCTGGGGCAACGGGCAGTGGAAAGAACAGGTTGATACGCTGATTGAACGGGTGCAGCCGGATGTGCTGTCGGTGGACTATTATGAATTCGGCCTCAACGGGAAAAATGCCGACCTGAACACCTCGTTCCTCTGGCGGGATCTCGGCTATCTGCGTATGAAGTCACTGGAAACCGATACGCCGCTCTGGTTTTACTTCCAGGGCACCGACCACACCGGGGAGAACGGCGGAGACCTGACCGTTCCGCAGCTGGAATTCCAGATGAATGCGGGGCTGGCGTACGGCAGCCGTTGGCTGTGTTACTGGACCACCGAAGGCAGTGTTATTGACGAGCGCGGCTTTAAGGTGAAAAACGCCGACGAGATCGCGGCACTCAATGCCCGGGTGAAAACGGTGGGCAGCTATCTGCTGGATAAGGAACCGGGTGAGCTGTATCATGCCGGCCTGGCCAAGACCGAGGAAACCAATAAACGCCTGGCCGAGCAGTTTTACTGCGACGATGTAGCCGACAGCGCGGTTTTCGCGGGGCTGCCGTCCTCACATGTGATCCTGTCGACCTTCACCGATGAAACCGACCGGACCTATGTCGTGGCGGTCAACCGCCACTGCACCGAATCGGTAACCGATACTGTACAGCTGCTGGACAGCTATGCTGTATCTGCGCTGGATGTAAACACCGGCGAGGAAACGCCGGTCAGCGATGCGGCGCAGAACCTGTCGCTGGAACTGGCGCCTGGTGCACTCCAGCTGTTCATTCTCGAATAACACCGAGAGATACAAAGGGGGGGATGCCGTCGTGCCGAAGAAATGCACCCGCAGGACGGTGGTCTTGTCGCTGGCCGCGCTGCTTGCCATTCTGGCCGGCTGCGGGCCTGCGGCCCCGTCTTCCGAAGCCGGAGCGTCTTCCCCCCTTCCGGTGATGTCCGTACCTGAAGTACGGCCGTCTGCCGAACCGACAGGTTTCGCCGGCACCTTTTATGTGGCGGCGATGGTGGATCTGGGTGTGCTCGAAGCGCGATCCTATGTACGCAACGCTGTAAAGACCCATGCTGAAGCTGGGGTGAACTGTCTGCTGTGGTGGGCGGAGAAATCCTTGTATGTGGAGGAATTCCTGGAGGAATGCGCAAAATATGGGATTTCCGCCATCCTGATGGATAACGATGGGGTAACCGGTGCCGGCGACCAGTATGCGCCGATTACTCAGGCGGAATTTTCCGAAGCGGTTGCGCCGTATCTCGATAACCCGCAGGTGCTGGGTTTTTCCAACTGGGACGAACCGCTTCATGAAGAACCGTATTACGAAATGATGAAGCAGCGGCAGGACTGGATGCACGAAGCCGACCCCGACAGCCTGTCCTTTATCAACCTGCTGCCGAGCTACGGCCCGTATACCTGGGGCAACGGGCTTTGGAAGGAAATGGCGGACACCTTGATCGATCAGGTGGATCCCGATGTGCTGGCGGTGGATTACTACGAGTATGCCGTGAGCGGTCCCACCCCGGACTGGGATCGCAGTTTTTTATGGCGGGACCTCGGCTATCTGCGCAAGCGCGCGATGGAAACCGATAAACCGCTGTGGTTTTATTTTCAGGGCTCCGATTATGACGGCAAGGCGGGTGAAATGACCGCCGGCCGGCTGCGTCTGCAGATGAACGCAGGCCTGGCGTATGGGTGCCGGTGGCTGTGCTACTGGACTTCTTCCGGCACTATCACCGATCGGGAGGGACGCCCGACCGCCCGGTTTAATGAGGTCCGTACCATCAACGCGCAGGTGACGGCGGCCGGACGGTATCTGCTCGGTATGCGGCCGGGTGAGCTGCATCATGCGGGGCTTAGCCCCAAGCCGGCTTCGAACCAGACGCTCGGTGACCTGTATTTCTGCAGCCGGCTGAACGACAGCGCGGTTTTTACCGCCCTGCCGGACGCCCCGCTGATTCTGTCCACCTTCACCGATGCCGCCGGTCGTACGGTTGTCGCCGCGGTCAACCGGCAGGACCGGGAACCGCTGCAGACGGCGGTACCGCTGAAAACGGCACGTCGGGTGTCCCGGCCGGATCTGGAAGCCGGAGGGGAAATTCTGCTCGGTGAAGCACTCGATGCCCTGCCGGTGGATCTGCTGCCGGGCGGTCTTGCCCTGTATATTCTCGAATAAACGGAGGGATTCCCGTTGGCCAAAAAAATTATCCGCCTGCTGCTTCCGGCAGTGCTCGCCATCTGTGTGTGCCTGCCGGCTTCTGCCTCCGTGACGCCGTATGCGAATTACAGCTTTGATTTCTGGGGCAATCCGGTGGAGATGCCTGCCTGCTATACGCCGTCGGCGGTGTATCTTGGGCAGGATATGGGAGCCGGCGCGCTCAAAAACCCGCAGGATGTGTTCGTGGACGACAATCGACAGGTATATATCGTCGACGCCGGCAACAGCCGGGTGCTGCTCCTGGATGAGAACTATCAGCTTGTGCGGGCCATCGATACGCTCGTCCCGCCGGAAAACGGGCCGGAACCCACCCTGACATTCAACAATCCGAGCGGTATTTTTGTGACGGACGACGGGCTGATCTATCTCGCCGATACGGACAATAAGCGGGTGGTGGTGTTTGACCGGGAAGGAAATTACCGCCGGGAATTCACCAAGCCGTCCGGCAGCGTGCAGTATAACGCAATCGACTATCTGCCCATTCGGGTGGTGGTGGATCATAACAATTTTGTTTATGTGGTGTCCCGCAATACCTATCAGGGGCTGATCCTGTACAACCCGGACGGCGGTTTTGAGGGTTATTTTGCCGCCAACGAAACCGAGGTCACCTTTGAACTGCTGATGGACCGGTTCTGGAAGAACTTCCTTACCGATGAGCAGCGGGCGAAGACCGCCAACTATGTGTCCATCGAGTATTCGAGCGTGGATATCGATAAAAAAGGGTTTATGTACACCACCACGCTGCTGACCAAGACCGATACCCGGCAGCTGAGCAAAATCAACCCGTCCGGCGATGACGTCATGCCGACTAGCCCGGGGCTGCACCCGGATTTTGCCTATAAGTTTGGGGATCTGGGCAGCGTACAGGTGGAGGGAACCATCGTCAAAACGAAATTCACCGATGTGTGCTATGACGAGGCGGGCTTTATCAACGCCCTCGATTACCAACGCGGGCGGATTTTTCAGTACAGCGACGAGGGTACCGTCATCAGCGTGTTCGGCGGAATCGGCAGCCAGGCGGGCACCTTCCAGTCGCCGGCCGCCATCGAGATGATGGGGCAGGACATCCTGGTGCTCGACAGCAGCAAAAACAACCTCACCGTTTTTTCGCGCACCGCCTTCGGCGAGGAGGTGCAGGGGGCGGTGATCGCCCATCGCAAGGGGGAATATGCTGCCGTCAAGGAACAATGGGAAGATATTCTCGGCAAGGCCGGAAACTACGCCCCCGCCTTCATTGGTATCGGCAAAGCGTATTACGAGGAAGGCGATTACCATGCGGCAATGGATTATTTCAAACTGGGGCAGGACCGCGAAAATTACGGCAAAGCGTATAAGATGGTGCGAAACAATGTGCTGCGGGTGCTTGTGCCGTGGCTGTGCCTGCTGATTATGGCGGTGTTTTTGTACGGCGTTGTGCGCCGGGCGGTCAAACGGTGGCGAAAAAAGCCGCAGAAAAAGGGGGATGCGCGATGAAGCTCGGCAGCGGTATCAAATTGCTCAGCGGCCTTGCCGCGCTTCTGCTTTTGCTGTCGGCGGTACCGGTGGTCGCCGAACCGGATGAAACAGCAGCTGCACAGGATGCGGTTCGGGGCGATATCCTCCCTTCCGCGGACGGGGAGACGCCGGAATATACCCTGATGGCCCAGGACGGCGGTTTGTCGCTGTATGCCGACAGAACCACCGAGGATTTTTTCGGTACCTTTAAGGTGGTCAGCGCCGCCACCGGCTATACCTGGTACAGCAACCCGCCGGCCGCAGACGAGGATGAGGTGGCCAAAGGCAAGACGAAAATGGAACTGTTTTCCAACCTCGTGGTCAGCTACGCCGATCCCGAGGTTAAGCGGATGGATACCATCCCCTCCCGCACCGGCAGCGTGAATAAAAACGGTGCATCGATGCGCCTTGTCGAAAACGGGTTTGAGGTCATTTATGATTTCCCGGAGGACGGCTTTACGGTCCCGCTGCGGGTGGAGCTCACCGACGGAGATCTGCGGGTATCCATTAATTTTGCTGCGGTGCGGGAATACGGTGCCAACCGGATTTACCATATCCGCCTGCTCCCCTATTTCGGCGCGGTGAACGGCGATGAAGAGGGCTATGCCTTCGTACCGGAGGGTTCCGGTGCGCTGATGGATTTCGGCAACGGAAAAACCAGCTATAAAAGCTATAGTGAACGGGTTTACGGCCAGGACATCAATATCCAAATTCAGCAGCAGCAGGAGCGCCGGCAGGCTATCCGTCTGCCGGTATTCGGACTGAAAACCGCGAATGATGCTTTCGCCGCCATCATCGAAGAAGGAGACGCGCTGGCCTCTATTGAGGCGGCGGTGGCCGGAAAGGGCACCGGCTACAATATGGCGGCCGCCGGCTTTCAGGTGCGTTCCACCGATACCTACCGTTTCGGCGATACCGCCTCATCATTGTCCCAGAGCGCGGTGGTCTACGCCGACGGGCCGATCGATAACCGGCGTGTGGCGATGCGGTATGTGTTTCTTAGCGGTGAAGAAGCTACTTACGCGGGAATGGCGGGAGCCTACCGCCGCTATCTGCAGAAAAACGGTGTGCTGGGCGATCCGGTCGACGGAGAGCTGCCGTTTTATATGGAACTGCTCGGCGGCGTGGTGAAGGAAACCACCTTTCTGGGCTTCCCCACCAGCGCGGTCACGCCGATGACCACCTTTGCCCAGGCGCAGGAACTCATCGGTCGGCTGGATGCACAGAGCGTCGGCGGGATTACGGTAAAATACACCAACTGGAGCAAGGATCTTTTGTGGCAGCGCATTGCCGACGATGCGGCCGCAGACGGCAAACTCGGCGGCAGCGGCGGACTGAAAAAGCTGCTCGCTGCGGCGGAAGATCTGGGCGCGCAGGTGTTTCTTGACACCGATTATACCGCCGTCGCCCGGTTTTCCGGGCTGAGCAATGCGTACAATTCGGCAGCCAAGACCATTTCGGATACCGCCGCAACTACTGGCGTGTATAAGATCGATACCTTTTACCGGGATAAAAACCTTCCCACCCAGTATCTGCTGTCGCTTGGAAAGATGAAAACGGCGGCCGCCAAATACCGGGCGGATTACAGCAAGCGGTATGCCAATCCCTACATAAGCCTCGGACGACTCGGCAATGTGCTGTATGCCGACTATACCGATATAGCCGACAACCGCCAGACTGCAGCCGCCGCGCAGGCGGAGGTTGCCGCCGGTTTCCGGGAAGACGGCAGCGCGGTGATGGTCTCCGGCGGCAACGCCTATATGCTCGGCGCGGCATCGCATATTCTGGATATGCCGCAGGCGGGCGGCTATGATCTGTTTGATCGTTCGGTGCCGTTTTATCAGATCGTGCTGCACGGCTATGTGCATTACGCGGCGGGGGCGTTCAACCTGTCTGAGGACGTACGCATCGATTTCCTGCGGGCGGTGGAAACCGGAGCGTCGCCGCACTACACCTGGTACGCGGGCGAAGCGAAGGAGCTCGTGGGCACCGCGTACGCCGGCCTGTACAGCGGCAGCGCAGACTACTGGATGGAGACGGCTGCCGGGCAGTATGCCGAGCTGTCTGCACTCAATGAGAAGGTGGGCGGCTGCGCGATTCTCCGGCACGAGTGCCTTGCGGACGGGGTGTACGCCGTCACCTATGACAACGGTGTGACGGTAGTGGTCAACTACGGCAGCGAAGCGGTACAGACCGCATACGGCGCGGTAGACGGCCTTGGCTACCGGATCGCGGAAGGAGGGAAATAAGCCGGTGAAGATCCCTTATGAGCGGCGCAAAAGCCTGGTGGGCTTTTTGTGCATCTGTCCCTGGCTTGTGGGTTTCCTGCTGCTTTACCTGTATCCGATGGTACAGTCGATGCGCTACACCTTCAGTGACATCACCTTTCAGGCCGGCTCCCTCGACCTAGCCTTTGCCGGCATGAAGAACTATAAAGAGGCGTTTTTCGGCGATCCCACCTTTGTGCGGACCCTTTCCTCCACCTTGATGGATATGCTCTATCAGGTGCCCACCATACTGGTGTTCAGCATGATTATTGCGCTGCTGCTCAACCATAAATTCCGTGGACGCACCCTGATGCGTGCGATCTTTTTTCTGCCGGTGATTATCGCCACCGGCGTGGTGATGGATATCATCAACAACGACCTGGTGTCGATGGTGATGCTCTCGGATGCGGGCGGTTCGAATATGTTTCAGGTGGACGCGTTCAAGAGCATGCTTGAGGAAATGGGGGTGGATGAAAGCATCGTCAGCTTTGTCATCACCACCGCCAATAATGTGTTTGACCTGTCCTGGCGTTCGGGTATCCAGATACTGCTGTTCCTGGCGGGGCTGCAGTCGATACCCGGCCAGCTGTATGAAGCGGCGTCGATGGACGGCTGTACGGCATGGGAACGGTACTGGAAGGTCACCTTCCCGCTGCTCGGCCCGGTGCTGATCATCAATCTGGTGTATACCATCATCGACCATTTCACCTCTCTGGACAACGCCGTGATGAAAAGCATCATGACCTATTCCAAGGATCTGAAATATGCGTACAGCTCAACGCTTGCGTGGATTTATTTCGCGTGTGTGATCGTGATTCTCCTTGTGGTGGCGCTGCTTGCCCGCCGGAGGATTTCGTATCAGGAATTGTAGGGGGTGAGCATCCATGTGGGAAAACCTGCGCACGGCCTTCGGCCGCTGCCGTACGGCGGCGGGAGACTGGCGGGAGAGCAGCAGCGCCCAGCGTTTCAAGCGTCGGGGCGAATCTTTTGCGGTGGCGCTGTTCCGCTATGCGCTGCTCATCGGTCTGGCGTTCATCATCCTCTACCCGCTGCTTTATATCCTCAGCATGGCGTTCCGGGAGGCGCGGGATATCCTTGACCCGTCGGTGACCTGGCTGCCGCGGCATTTCACCATGCAGAACATCATCGACGCCTTTGAGGCGATGCGGTATCCGCAGGCGCTGTGGAACACCATTTCGATCAGCGTGGTCAGCTCACTTCTGCAGCTGTGCTCCTGTGCGATCGTGGGCTATGGCTTCGCGCGGTTCCAGTTCAAGGGTAAATCGCTGCTTTTCGGGCTGGTGCTGCTGACCATCATCATTCCGCCGCAGATCATCTTTATCCCGACCTACCTGATGTACAGCCACTACGACTTCTTTGGACTGACCACGGCCCTGTTTGGGGAGCAGGCGTATGCCAACCTCATCGATACCAACTGGACGATGTACCTGCCCGCCGCGCTCGGCGTAGGCATCCGGTCGGGACTGTTCATCTTTATATTCCGCCAGTTTTTCCGGGGACTTCCCAAGGAACTGGAGGACGCCGCCTATGTGGACGGCTGCGGCCATGCGCGCACCTTCCTGCGGGTGATCGTCCCGAACGCCGGCGGTGCGTTTCTTACGGTGTTCCTGTTCTCTCTGGTGTGGTACTGGAACGATTATTACTATGTGAGCATGTACTTCAACAAGACCCAGAATATCTCCATCGCACTGCAGGGGCTGACGCGCAACCTGTCTGACCTGCTGATGCAGAACACCAATGAAACGTCGGTACGCGCGCAGGCGGGCTGTCTGCTCACCATTCTGCCGCTGCTCATCGTATTTATCTTCCTGCAGAAGTATTTCACCGAAGGGCTGGAACGTACCGGGATCGTCGGATAGGGTAAGCAGGATTGAATACGCCGTGATTTTTGGCGGGATGGATTCCGGATGCCCAACACAGCGGACGGCTGTGAAGATAGAAAAACATCCAAGTAAAAGAAGGAGTGATTGTGTCATGACACACAAACGATGGCTGTGCCTGATTTTGGCCGTGGTTATGCTCTTCGGCCTGCTGCTCAGCGGCTGTAAGCCGGGCGGCAGCGAATCGGGGGGCAGCACGCCGGAAAAGGTGACCGGCGAATGGGCACTGCCGGCGATGGATCAGCTGACGGGGGATACCTGCACGATGCTGATTTCCAACGGCGAGCCGCCGAACACGGTGTACACTGACATCCTCAAGGCGGAATACGGCCTGACGGTGGAATACATCGAAGCCGCATGGAATGAGCGGAAAACCAAGCTTGCCGCGATGGTGGCGGCGGGCAACCCGCCGGATATTTACGGCGACAAGGCGGAGCTGGATCTGATCGTCAGCAATCTTATCCAGCCGATTGATTCGTATACCGATCTGAGCCATAAGTACTATGACCGTCACCGCACCTATTACGACAGTAACGAGTGGAACGGCAAGCATTATGGCCTGTACAATACGGTCATGGCCGTCAATACCGTGTACTATAACAAGAAGATGTTCGAGGACGCGGGACTGGAAACGCCGTGGGAACTGTATAAGCAGGACAAATGGGACTGGAACGCCTTTGCGGAGGCTGCGGAGGAACTGACCCAGGATACCAATGATGACGGCGAAGTGGATGTTTACGGCTTGTGCTTCAACCGTCCGGTCTGCTGGCCATATACCACCGGCGAACCGTTTGCAACAATGGACAGCGAGACGATGAAGCCGATCAGCAATATGGACAGCCAGAACATTGCCCGTTCGATGAATTTCATTTATGACCTGATCAACGTCAAAAACCTCGGTTATAAAACCGCCGATACCATCGAGCTGTTTGGCAGCGGCGGCGCGGCGATGATGCCGCAGGATTCCAACACGATGTACCAGTACCTGACCAGCATGGTCGAGCAGGATACACTGGGAATCGCCCCGATGCCGCGTGACCCGAACGGCGATACCTATTATGCGCGGGATATGGTCGGCGCCTATACCATTCCGGTCGGCGCGAAGAATCCGCAGGCGGCGGTGGCGCTCAACGCCTGTATCCTGTATCACGAGTATTATCGGGACAACGCGCTGGATGTGAAGTACCAGGAGATTCAGGAAAAATACAAGCTCTCCGATGAGCTGCTCGAGCAGCTGCGGGTATGTCACGGCGAGGCCAACGGCCAGCCGGAAAATGTCAAGGGCGTGCAGGAATACCTCGAAAACCTCGGCTATAACTGCACCTGGGAAACCATCTACTGGGGCGTACCGTGGGCGACTGCGCTGGAAAACCGCAAAGCGGAGATGGAAAGCCTGATTGCGGCGACCGGCGAGATTATCGAAGCGAGCAACTCCCCGAAGGTGGAGGATTTTGAAGCCATCCCCGACGGCGGCATCAGCACCCCGATCGTCAGCAAGCTCACTGCAGTGCCGGGCGGCAGCAGCGGGTATGAGCTGTATCTCGATGCGGAAGTGAAAAACAGCGGCAACTACGGCGGCAAAATGTATTATGACGTGTCCGACGTAGGCTGGGGCGGCTTCCGGAAAGAATTCACCCGCGAATGGAGTGCATACAACGCGATGTCGCTGTGGGTGCAGGGTGACGGTACCAAGCAGCTGCTGACCCTGACCTTTACCGACGGCAGGAAAACCCAGTGGCACTATGATCTGGAGATCACCGGCGATACAGCACAGACCTATGTGATTCCGTTCAGTGACTTTAAACTTCCGGATTATCTGGAGGGCGAAAGCATTGCGATGGATCTGTCGAGCGTCACCGTCTTCCAGCTCACCGTGAGCGGTGAAGGCGAATATGCCGGCTCGCACAGCTTCAATGTGGACGATATTATCGTGACGACCGCATCCTGAACAGCGCAGCCCGGCCCGCCGTTCCGTTGTGTCGGAACGGCGGCCGGGAGCGAGAAGCAGATAACCCGGAGGGGATTCCGGGAAAAATAAAAAGGAGTGATATTCATGCGCAAAATTCTGAGTATCGGATTATCCCTATCCATGCTGGCCGTGTGCTGCTTCGGCGCGCTGCCGGCCGCAGCCGCAATCGTAATCGAAGAACAGACGCATACGCTGCACGCTTTCACTGCAGAAAGCGCGGATTATTGGACTTTGCAGCAGGGAATGACCAAAGAAAATGCGGATGACGGGCTCACCTTTAACAATGCGGGTGATTATGGCTACACGCAGAATGTCGACAATTTCTCAGCGAGACAATATCTGACGTTCGACGGAGCCAGAGCGAATGTAACCGATTACAGCAATATCGCGCAGGGCATTCGCTTGAGCGTCGAAAATCACGGTCCGGCGGTGGATACCTTTGTGATCATTCAGGTGGCAATGGGACCCAAATTCAAAAGTACGGTTTCCATCCCGGCGGGAGACGGCGTGCAGAAGATCGATATCCCGATGGCCAGTTTTGAGGTAAACGAAAGCAGCAACGAAAACTATCCGGTAGGTACGACGTGGGAAGCGTTTCTGGAAAGCAAACCCGACCTGCAGGATTGGTTTGACATTTACCTGATGGCGTTCAACTTTGTGAGCACGGATCATTCGGTTTCAGTTACATTCCAGAAGATCGAAACCTACGTCAAGGTAGAGGTTGACGATGGCACCGGCGAAGGCGGCGAAACTGGCGGTGAAACCGGTGGCGAGACTGGCGGTGAAACCGGTGGCGAGACTGGCGGTGAGACCGGTGGCGAGACTGGCGGTGAGACCGGCGGTGAGACCGGCGGTGAGACTGTCAAGTACACCGAGAGCGCGATGTACACCTTTGACAAGACCGCGAACTGGACGGCTCTGCAGGGAGCCGAAATTGCGATGGAAAATGGCGAATTCGTAATGAAAAATACCGGCGGCGCTTACGGCGACATCAAAAACGGCGGCACCGGCAGCGACTTCTTTCCGCATATCAAGCTGACCACCGACAATAAGGCGTGGGACGGCAAGAACGGGATCGATGGTATCCGTCTGTATATCAAAAACCCCGGCAATGCGATGCCGCTGCAGATCATTTTTACCACCGAAAACGGCACCAAATGGATTCTCCGGCAGGATATTGCGGGCGGTTCAGATGAATATGTCCCCTACGATTATGCACTCGGTGATTTCCACAAAACCAATTTAGAGGGTAAACAGCGCAAGGAACTCACGCTGGAGGAGCTGGACTTCAGCATCTGGGATATCGAAATCAATATGGTCAGTGTGATTCCGGAAGATACGCTGTACTTCTCCAAGATGACCAAGCTGCAAGTTGCGGCTGAAGACGGCGGCAAGGACGATAATGTCAACAATAAGCCCACCGGTGTGGCCGGTGTGGGTGCGGCCGTGTTTGCGCTCGCCGGCGTGACCGGCGCGGCGCTGGTGCTGTGCGCGAAGAAGGGCAAAAAATCCCGGTAAAGCAGGGAAAACGGGCGGCAGGGCGGAAATCCCCGCGCTGTCCGCCCGGTCCCATATGAAAGGAAGGGGTGCAACGTATGTTGCGTCGGTTATTGTCTGCTGCGGGTGCGGCTGCGATCCTGCTGACGCTGGGTGTTGGCGGTGCGGTGCTGCCGGCGGCTGCGGAAGAAAATGAGTATGTGCTGCTGATTGATGATTTTGAGGATGAGGAGACCATTGCACACTATTCCTCCTACGCCGCGCAGCCAGGTTCTCTCTATCAGTCCAAAACCCATGCACATTCGGGTGAAAACAGTGCGATGTTTGTCAGCCAGGGTGCGTATGGCTGCGTGGTCAACCAGCCGGATTTCAATAACCAGATCCGTCTGACGGCGGACGGTGAGGTGCTGGAAGCGGATCACAGCAATGCCTTTGATGCGATCCGCATCCATATCCTCAATCCCGGCCGCGAGGTGGTGTTCCGCATGCAGTTCACCTCTTCGCTCGGTACCGCGTTTTTCCTGGATAAGACCATCCCGGCCAGTGAAGATTTTGTCGCCTACGACTTCCCGCTGGAGGACTTCCATAAGTCCGCTCCGGATTCCGGCGAATACTTCTCTGGCGTGACCGACCCCGCACATGCGGATGTTTGGGAGACCCTGTTTGTCTATGTGGATGCGGAAACAGAGCTCAAGCTGTTTCTGGATGATCTGAGCTACGTCAAATACGATTACACGCCTCCCGCAACCACGACGACCGAAACGCCCACGACCACCACAACCGAGCCGGAGGACACCACGGCGCCTTCGACCAAGAAGCCGACCACGGCCGGCAAGACCACTGCGGCCGATGCTTCGGAAGCGGCCGGCAATAGCAGCGAGGCTGGTTTCCCTGTCTGGGGGATCGTGCTGATCGCGGTCGGCGCAGCGGTGGTGCTCGGCGGCGTGATAACCGCTGTGGTGCTGATCAATAAGAAAAAGCAGAACAATCCGCCTGAGGCGTAATTTCGGATAGAAGTGTGCCGGCCGCCGAACGGCGGCCGGCGGCCTCCCCCATCGACATTCCGGCGCCCGCCGGGGAAATGGAGCTTTCGATGAGTAAACTGTGGCGAAAAACAAAAACGTGGGCTTCCATGGCCGTGGCGGTCTGTCTGCTGGCGGGGAGCGCGTGTCTGCCCGGTATGACGGCACGCGGCGAAGAAGCGCCGCCCGCAGATAAGGTGCCGGCGGCAGACGCGCAGTCCTACGCCGTCTACCGGGAACAATACCGGAAAAAGGACACCCTCAGCAAAACGATCGCCCTCACCGGCGGCCAGGCGCATACCCTGTCGGACGGGGTGCGGCGCGAGACGGTATATGAGGGAAAGGAAGATGTGCTCCTCTGGGAGGAGGAGGGCGCTTGGGCGGAATGGACGGTTGAGGTGCCGAAAGCCGGACTGTACAGCTTGAAGCTGACCTATCAGGCGCTGCCTGGCAAAGGGGCGGATATCGAGTTTGCCGTCGATCTCAACGGCAGCCGTCCGTTTACCGAGGCAGGCGATATCGTCTTCAGCCGGATCTGGCGGGATGATCTCGAACCGGATGAACCCTTTGCGGTGGATTCCATCGGCAACGATATCGTGCCGGACAAGGTGGAGGTGGCGCGCTATACCGAAGAGCCGTTCCGGGATAAGGAAGGGCTGTATGACGCACCGTACCTGTTTTATTTTGACAAGGGAGAAAACGTGATCCGGCTGACCGGCGTACGGGAATGCGCAGCGGTAGCGGGACTGACCCTGTACGAGGAAAAACAGCCGGTCAGCTATGCAGAGTATGCTGCGGCTGTAGATACCGCAGCAGCGGCCGGTCAGACGATCGGCTATGCGCAGAACTATCAGGCGGAGCGTGCGGATGAGTATTCCACCACCGTGCTCACCGCCACCTATGACCGGGGCAGCGCGGCGACCGAGCCGTCGAGCCCCTCGGTTATCCGCCGCAACACGCTCGGCGGAAGCGGCTGGGCATACGGCGGCCAGTGGGCGAAATGGACCATTGAGGTGCCGCAGGACGGCTACTATAAAATTGCGCTTAAGTATAAGCAGAATTTTGTCCGGGGATTGTACACCTCCCGCAGCGTGGCGATCGACGGGGAGATCCTGTTTGATGAGCTGGGGACGGTCAAATTCCCTTATTCCAATAACTGGGAAATCAAGACACTGGGAGACGGGTCGGGCGACTTTCTGTTTTATCTGACCGCCGGCTCCCACGACATAACCATAGAGGTGGTTCCGGGAGACATGCTGGAATCGCTGGCCGCTCTCGATGCGGTTTGGGAGCAGCTGGGCGACCTGTATGAGAAAATCGTGATGATTACCGGCGCGAACCCGGATCCGTATTTCGACTATGACTTGGCGAACGACATCCCGAACCTGCTCACGGATTTCCAGAGCCTTGCCAAGGTGCTGCGGGATCAGACCAAGGCGATGGAGGCGGTGGCCGGCCGCAGCGGCAGTGTGGCGAATACGCTGGTGCAGCTGGCGGATCAGCTCGAGCGGTTTGCCAAAAAGCCCTATTCCATTGCCCCGCGTCTGGAGGAGTTCCGGGAGAATATCTCGGCGCTCGCGGCGTGGATCCAGAACCGTCGGCAGCAGCCGCTGCAGCTGGATTATCTCACCGTGTATTCGGCCGATCAGGCCGCACCGGCGGCCGGCGGCGGCTTTTTCCGGGAGCTGTGGTATCAGGTGGAGCTGTTTTGCTCCTCCTTCCTGATGGACTATAACAATGTTGGCGGCGGCAACGCGTATGAAGAGCAGATCGAGGTGTGGATCGGCGCAGGCCGTGACCAGATGTATATCCTGCGCAGTCTGATCGACAGCGGATTTTCGCAGGAGCACGACATCGGCGTGACCCTCAAACTGGTGGGGGCAGCCATCCTGCCGCAGGCGATCATGGCGGGTATCGGGCCGGATGTGGCGCTCGATGCTGTGCGGACGCTGCCGGTGGATATGGCGCTGCGCGGTGCGCTGCATCCGCTCGAGGGGTTTGCCGGATATGACGGGGTGAAAGAGCGGTTTATGTCCACCGCGCTCGATCCATACACACTGGGGAACAGCGTGTATGCGCTGCCGCAGACCGAGATTTTCCATATGCTGTTTTACCGGACCGACGTGCTCGGTGAGCTGGGGCTGACGCCGCCGGATACCTGGGAGGACATGTATAACATGATCTCCATCCTGCAGCGGAACAACCGGGAAATCGGTATTCCAAGCGAGGTGTCGGTGTACTATATGCTGCTGCTCCAGAAGGGCGGCGCGCTGTATAACGCGGACGGCACCGCCACGCAGCTGGCTTCCCCGGAAGCGGTGGAGGCGTTCGAGGAATGGTGCCGGATCTATACCCAGTATAACTTCTCCCATATCAAAAGCGATCTCAACCGGTTCAAGTCCGGCGAGATGCCGGTGACCATTATGCCGTATAACTTCTACTGCCAGCTGCTGCTTGCCGCCCCGGAGATCAAGGGGCTGTGGCAGATGGCGCCGCTGCCGGGCACCCGGCTGGAGGACGGCACGGTGGACCGCAGCGATTCGTCCGCCTCTTCGACCGCCTGCGTCATGCTGGCGGATACCGATCATCCCGATGCGGCGTGGGCGTTTATGGACTGGTTTACCTCCACGGAGGTTCAGGCGCAGTACGGCCGGCAGATTGAGGCGGCGCTCGGCACCGCGAGCCGGTATACCCCGTCGAACGTGGGCGCGATGGCCGGCCTGCAGTGGCAGCAGGAGGAGCTGGAGCTGCTGCAGGCGCAGTGGAAAAATGTCCGGGAAATCCCGGAGATGCCCGGCGCCTACTATATTGCGCGCAATCTCAATAACGCCTTCCGCGCGGCGGTGTTCTCGGAGGAGATCCCGCGGGATATGCTGCGCCAGTGGAACGACGAAATCAATCGGGAAATCACCCGCAAACGCCGCGATTACGGCTTGCCGACGGCGGAATAGGGTGGAATCAAGTAGTGAGAAAAGGGGCGGATGACGCATGGCGGCGCCGGGGACTTACCGGGAAAGCTTAGGCAAACGGATATGGCAGGCGAAATACAGCTATCTGATGCTGGCGCCTTTCACCATTCTGTTCGTGCTGTTTACCGTGCTGCCGGTGGCGATCGCCATCTGGTTCAGCTTCACCAACTACGATATGCTGCATAATGCCTCGTTTACCGGGCTGGAGAACTATATGCGGATGTTTCTGGACGACGACGTTTTCCTCATCGCCTTGAAAAACACCCTGATTTTCGCGCTGGTGACCGGTCCGATCAGCTATTTCATGTGTTTTTTCTTTGCCTGGCTGATCAATGAGCTGAAGCCTGCGCTGCGCGCGGTGGCGACGCTGGTGTTTTATGCACCGGTGCTTTCAGGCAGCGTGTTCACCGTCTGGCAGTTCATCCTCAGCCCGGACCGGTACGGGATGCTCAACGGCTTCCTGATCAATCTGGGGGTCATGCAGACGCCGATTTCCTGGCTGCTGGATACGCGGTATATTATGACCGCGCTCATCATTGTGCAGCTGTGGATGAGCCTCGGCACCGGGTTCCTGGCGTTCATCGCCGGCCTTCAGGGGGTGGACACCACCCTGTATGAGGCGGCGAGCATCGACGGGGTGCGCAACCGGTTCCAGGAGCTGTGGTATGTGACCCTGCCGCAGATGGCGCCGCAGATGATGTTCGGCGCGGTGATGCAGATCGTGTCCTCCTTCACGGTGGGCAGCATCTCCATCTCGCTCGCCGGCCAGCCCAGCACCGAGTATGCGGGTGAGACGATCGTCACCCATATGATCGACTACGGCACCACGCGGTATGAAATGGGCTATGCCTGCGCGATTGCGTGTTTTCTCTTCTTTATGATGTATGTTTCCAAACGCGGGGTCAATAAGATCCTCTCCCGGGTGGGACACTGACCCGGAACCGATACCAAAGGGGCTGATAAACGGCATGAAACTGAAAAAGAGCCTGCTGAGCCGTTCGCGCAGGGGCAACGTGGTGGTGTATATCGTACTCCTCCTTATGGGCGCGTTTATGGCCATGCCGCTGGTGTATACCATTTCGAGCGCGTTCAAGCCGTATGAGGAAATCTTCCTGTTCCCGCCGAAATTCTTTGTCCGCAACCCCACGCTGGATAACTTTACCGATCTGTTTTCCTCCGCGGCGAACTCGCTTGTGCCCTTCTCGCGGTACATATTCAATTCGCTGTTCATCGCGGTGGTAACCACCGTGTTCCAGATCATCATCGCCTCGCTTGCAGCGTACCCGATCGCCAAGCACGATTTTCCGGGCAAGAACGCGTATTTTGCGCTCATCGTCACCTCGCTGCTCTTCCCCGCGACCGCCACGGCGGTGCCGCAGTATATCGTCATGGCGAATTTCGGGGTGCTCAACACCATCTGGGCGATCATCCTGCCGTCGCTCGGCTCGTCGATGGGCCTGTTTCTGATGAAGCAGTTCATGGAGACGATTCCCTTCTCCATCATCGAAGCGGCACGCATCGACGGGGCGAATGAGCCGACGATCCTGTTCAAGCTGGTGTTTCCCAACGCCAAGCCGGCATGGCTGACCCTCGCGATTTTCACCTTCCAGGCCATCTGGAACGCCTCGTCGAACAACCTGATCTTCGACGAAAGCCTCAAGCAGCTGCCCACCGCCATCAGCGAGATCATCGCGGTGGACGCGACCCTGCGTGCCGGTATGGGCACGGCGGCGTCGCTGCTGCTGCTCATTCCCCCGATCGTGTTTTTCATTATCACCCAGAGCAACGTGGTCAAAACGATGGCCTTTGCGGGTATCAAGGAATAAAGCCAAACCTCGGCATGTGAAAGGATGAGGCCCTGCATGAAAACCTATATCAGGCGGCTGTTCGCCCCGCTGGCACATCCGGTGGGCGGCTTTGACGATTACCGGGAGCGCCGCTTTTTTCCGCTGCTGCCGAGTCTGATCGTCCTCGCGCTGTTTTTCTTCGCGCGCGTCGCACAGCAGCAGTTGACCGGTTTCATCTTCAACTGGGACAATCCGCAGGAGATGAATGTCTGGTTCATCCTGCTGGAAACCATCGGCCTGTTTGTCATCTGGGTGGGCTGCAACTGGGCGGTATCCACCCTGCTCGACGGCAAGGGACGGTTCCGGGAAATCTGGGTGGTTTCGGCGGTTGCGCTGATTCCGTATGTCGCCGGTGTGTACCTGCAGGTGCTCATGAGCAATCTGCTGCTCAGCGATGAGGGCACCTTTATGACCTGGGTGGTGGCGGTCGGCATGCTGTACAGCGTGCTGCTGATGCTTGGCGCGCTCAGCGTGATCCATGAATACACCATCGGCAAGGTGCTCTGGAGCTGCCTGTTGACGCTGGCGTTTATGGTGATCATCCTGTTTGTGTGCGTGCTGCTGTTCAGCCTGTTCCAGCAGGTGGCCGGATTTTTTGAGGATCTGTATACGGAAATCCGTTTCCGCCTGTAGAACGATGGCGGGGGACGAATAAAAGGGAAGTCAGGTGAGCGAATTATGATCGAAGCGAAGGTTTTGCGTCAAAAGGAAGGCGTCTTTACGCTGCCCGGCACGCTGTCCATGTATGCCGGGGATGCGGCAGGAGAACGGGGTGCGGCGGTGTTTGCCGCGCTTGTACAGGACAGCGGCATTGCGGCTGCGGTGTCGCCGGACGGTGCAGTGTTGCGCTTTGAACCGGATGCGCTGCTGTGCGGGGAGACGTATCGCCTGACCGTCACGGCCGGCGGGATCATCGCCGCTTATGGCAGCGAGGCCGGCGCGCGCAATGCGGCCGTTACGCTGTATAACGGCATCGAAAAGCGGGGAGAGATATACGTCCTGCCCTGCTGTGAGGCGGAGGATTGGCCGGATGCGGAGTTCCGTGCCGTGCTCATCGACGTCGCGCGCAAATACCATGAGCCGCAGAGCATCAAGGATACCCTGCGGCAGATGGCGCTCGCCAAAATGAATAAGGCGATCTTCCATATGCTGGACACCCAGCATTACGCCATGCATTCCGACGTGGTGCCGGAGCTGAACAACGGCAAATTCCGGCAGTATACCAAAGCGCAGATGCGCGAACTGGTGGAATATGCGGCCTTCTGGGGGATCGAGGCCATCCCGGACATCGACCTGCCCGGACACGCGATCCATACGCTCGACGCCCTGCCGCAGCTCGCCTGCGAGGTGGATGACGACGAAGGCGGATTCAAGCCGAGCAAATGGGCAGTGTGCGTCGGCGCGGAGGAAACCTACGCTGTTGCGGAAAAGCTCTACAGGGAAGTGTATACCGTTTTTGACAGCGGGTATATGCAGCTGTGCGGCGATGAGCTGGCGTTTTGGGATCTGGGCTACTGGGCGAACTGGGAGCACTGTGCACGCTGTAAGGCACTCGCCCGCCGGGAGGGCTTTTCCGAAAAGGGCTTCACCGGGTATTTTTATTATTTTGTCCGCCGCATCCACGACATTCTCGCCCGCATGGGCAAGCGGGTGATCCTCAGCAACGACAACGTGGATATTGCGGAGTCTCCCGATCTGCCGCGGGACATGCTGATTTTCTGGTGGCGTACCGCCGCGCCGGGACGCGGCCCGATTGAGGGCTGTACCATGAAACGGTTTGCGGAGGAAGGCTTTGATCTGTTCAACAGTTTTTATGAGGAAACTTATATCGACCTGTACATGACCGCCGAAAAGCTCGCCGACTGGAACCCGACCAAGCGGCCGGACTGCCCGCCGGAATATGCTTACCGGGTCAAGGGGTCCTGCCTGTGTGCATGGGAAGGGCAGGCGCATTTTGCCTGGTCGCTGCCCTCGGGGATTATGATGATGGGCGAAAAGCTGTGGGATTACCGCGACCGGGTGTACGATGAGGCGTATGCGAAAAAGCTGACCCGGCGGCTGCTCGGGCCGGATGTGCCGGCCGGGCTGGATATCTTCACCCCGCTGGGCGGCTGCTTCTTCCCGCTCGATGGGGATATGCCGGCGGAAAAGGCGCGCCGCGGCCATCCCGACAAGGTGGATGCTGCAATGCTGCCGCGCCTGGAGGAAACGATGGCCGCACTCCGGCCGTTTGCCGAAGGTGTACACCGGGAGTCACCGCTCGCCGCGGTGTATCTCGAGTGCCTTGAATGGATGCGGCAGCAGCTGATGAATCCGCCGGCGGATCCGGCGTAAAGGACGGATACTCATGCGTTATTATCTCGGTATCGACGGCGGCGGCACCAAGACCGACGCCGCGCTGTGCGACGAATTCGGCCGGATCGCGGCCCGAACGCTGGGGCCGGCCGGCAATCTGGTGGATATCGGGATGTCGGCCTATGCCGCGCTGCTTGGGCAGCTGCTGGATGGGCTGGCACAGCAGACGGGCGGCAGCCTGCCGCCGGTTGCGGCGGCGTTTGCCGGCCTGTCTGGCGGCTCTGATCCCCAAATTGCCGCGGATTGCCGCCTGCTGCTCAGGAACCGCCTGCCGGATACGCCGCTTGTCGCGGGCGGTGACGATCGGCAGAGCCTGCTCGCCGGCGGATTGTACGGCGCGGATGGCTGTGTGCTGATTTCCGGTACCGGGTGTGCCTGTACAGCTCGGGTGAATGGACAACAGCACAGTATCGGCGGCTGGGGATTCCTGTTTGACGGCAAGGGCGGCGGCTTCGATATTGGCCGGGACGCGGTGATGGCGGCGCTTCGCGCGTATGACGGCCGCGGAGAGCCGACCCGGCTGCTGCCGCTGCTCGAGGCGGAGCTCGGCTGCGGGATTGAGCAAGCGCTGCCCGGCCTGTACCGGGAGGGTAAGCGACGGATTGCCTCCCTGGCACCGCTGGTGTTCAGCGCGGCACAGGAGGGTGACGCGGCTGCTTCCGGGATTCTGGACGAGAATATGCGGGAGCTGGCCCTTTGGCTGGATACCGCCGCGAAGGATTTTTCCGGTTCGTTTCCGACCGTGGTGGCCGGCGGCATTCTGATGAAAAGCGATGATGCCCTGCGCCGTCTTTGTGGTTTTGTAAAAAGTGATACCTGCCCGGCCCGCATGGCTATGGCGCCGGTATTCGGCGCGGTTGTGGCGGCGATGCTGCTCGACGGCGTATCGGAGCGGCGGCTGCGCGGGATGGATTTTTCGCTTTAGGAGGGGTTTTATGGTACTTCCCCTGACCGAACAGGTCAATCCGGACACCACGGATATCGACCGGTGCAGTACGCTTGCCATTCTGGAGAAAATCAATCGGGAGGATCGTCTGGTTGCCAAGGCGGCGGAAAAATGTCTGGAAGCGCTGGCGCCTGCCGTGGAAGCTGCCGCTGAACGGCTTGTGCGGGGTGGGCGGATGTTCTATTTCGGCGCCGGCACCAGCGGGCGCATCGGCGTGCTCGATGCAAGCGAATGCGCCTGTACCTACGGTGTGCCGTCGGATATGGTGCAGGCGGTGATTCCCGGCGGCTATGCAACTATCCCGGACGCCGCGCTCGGCGACGAGGACGATACTGCCGCTGCGGAAAGCGAAATCCGGGAGCGGGGCATCGGAGAAAAGGACGTTGTGGTGGGTATTGCCGCCAGCGGCACCACGCCGTATGTGCTCGCTGCGGTGCGGGCCGCCCGGCGGGCCGGTGCGTATACTGTCGGTGTGTGCAATAACCCGGATACGCCGCTCGAGCGGGCGGCCGATGCAGCGGCGGTGGTGCTGACCGGACCGGAGGTCATTCAGGGATCCACCCGCATGAAGGCGGGGACTGCGGCTAAGCTGGTGCTCAATATGCTGTCCACCGCCGTGATGATCCGCCTCGGCCGGGTGTACCGCAACCGCATGGTGGAGATCACCGCTTTCAATGAAAAAAGCCGCCGCCGGTGTGTGGGTATGCTCTGTGAGCTGACCGGTGCCGATGAAGCCCGGGCGGGGAAAACACTTGCTGCCTGCGGATTTGCGCTCAAGCCCGCGCTGGTCTGCTGCCTGACCGGATGTACGCCGGAGCAGGCGCATGAACGGCTCGCAGAGCATGGCGGCCATATTGCACAGCTGCTCGACGCCTCGGGGCGTCGAAAATAACAAAGGGAATAAAGTGAGGGATGAGGAAATGGGAAACCAGTATAAACGCGCCCGGAAGCTGCGTATCGGCGGCTATGTTTCCACGCGGTCGATCTATTGTGAGGAGGATGTCCGCCTGATGGCAGACGCCGGCATGAACGCGGTGTTCGTGCCTTGGGAAAACCGGGAACAGCGGGATAACCTGCTGCGTTGGTGCGCGAAATACGGCATTGAGGTGATCCTGTTCGAGCGGTATTTTCACCGGCTCGGGCCGGATCCGGCCGAGCCGGCGGCGGACTACCGGGAGCGGATGGCGGAGTTTACCGACGGGCTTGCGGATGTGCCGAACTATCTCGGCAGTGCGCTGTTCGACGAGCCGCATGCCACCATGTTCCCGCAGTGCGAAAAGCTCACCCGGGCATTTAAGGAACACCTGCCGGAGCATATCGCCCTGACGAATCTGCTGCCCAACTACGGCACCCCGAACCAGCTTGCCGGATATCCGGAATGGATTCTCACCGATGAACAGCGGGAGGCGTGGAACCGGGAACATATGGCGTCGATGACCTACCGTGAGCATCTGGAGCAGTTCGTGGCGGCGGTACCCACCGAGGTGCTGTCGGCGGACATTTATCCGTTTTACTGGGTGGACGGCAAAAAGATCACCCTGCCCGGCTATATGCAGGGGCTGAGCGATCTGAGCGAGGTGGCGCGGGAGCACGGACAGGAGCTGTGCATCGTGCTGCAGTGCCTGAATAATGTACCGGGCTATGTGCGCTCGGTGGAAACGGCCGCGCTGCGGTTCCAGCTGTACTGCGCGATGGCGTTCGGTGCCACCTGGTTTTTCTACTGGACCTATGAGGCGGGCTACGGCGTACCGGAGGCGGACGGCTATCTCGATCATGACGGACGCCCCACCCCGCTGTATTACCGGGCTCAGCCGGTCAACCGCGAGGCGGTCGCGCTGTCGGATGTATTGTGCCGTTATCGCAGCCTCGGTGCGTTCGCGATCAATGAGCCAATGGTGCCGCGGGACACCATGAAGGGCGCCAAATATACCGCAGCCAAGCTTTCCTATCTCGAATTTACCCCGCAGTACGACGGCCTGCCGGCGGTAAAAGCGGTGGAATCCGCCTCGCCGCTGCTTGTCGGCTGCTTTGCAGAAAGGGATGGCGGCGGCAGTGCGATGATCGTGGTCAATGCCGAGGATCTGGAAACGGAGAAGCCGGCGAGTGTCCGGTTTTCCCTGACGGAGGATATGGCCGTGACGGCCTATCCGTATGGACTGCCTGCGGTTCTGCTTCCGG
>CAJKBW010000003.1 GCA_905198295.1 uncultured Oscillospiraceae bacterium
CCCATCTCTGATTCGTGTGCGCTGCCTGGACGCAGAAAGGGCCGTGGGCCTTGTCAATTATGCGGACATGGTGGTATACGATCAGGAAAAAAACGTGGTCGCCCTGCGGATAGGCGGATATCCGGAAACGGTGCAGGCCATGAGCGACGCCATCCTCGGCGGTTGTGAGCTGGAGCTGACCGGCTCCAAAAGCTCCCTTTGCTTAAGCAGCAAAGGGAGGCGAAACTATGCGAGACGGATCTCCCACGACGGCGTGTACGCCGAGGGAATTCACTGGCTTCAGGACGATCCCCTGCAATCCCTGGCCGTCGGGCAGGATGACGACGACCCCAAAAGCGAAAAGGAAACGGTCAGCCTAAAACGGAACCTGTATATCTTCTGTACCAACAGCGACGAGCTGTTTGACGAGCTGGATCGCAAGCTTTCCGTTCCCCTTTTGCCTGAGTTCCGGGGATATTTCCTATCGGAACTAAAAAAACGCGGTTTACTGAACCGCCTGAAGGTGTACTGTCCGGGACAAAAATTCCAGTGCTGGCATATGAGAGTATCGGAAAATGAAAGCGAAATCGCCCAGATACTGGAAGACGGCCTGAAGGACGGCAGCATCGCCATTCCGGAGAGTTCCCCCGGCCAAGAGGATGTATTCCGGCATATTCTTTCCTTTACCGCCTACCTGCGGGAGTTCGGCGACAAGATCGCCGGGCGGATCAAGGACTGCTTCCCTCCCCGATTCAATCCGGCTGAGGAAGCGGTGTCTTCGCCGGTGCAGGAGGTCAATCGATATGTCATCGCACACGCCGGATACTCTCTGTTCGACGCACAGCTTGGTGCGGCGGAGGCCCTCAAGCGTCAGTTGGAAACCGACAGAATGGCGCTCCTGGTGGCCGAATGCGGCACCGGCAAAAGCAAGATCGGTGCCGCCGCCCTGTATGCCTACCAGCACGGCAGAGCGGACAGACGCACCGCTCGGAAAGCCTTCAACGTCGTGGTTTGCCCCTCTCATCTGACAGGTAAATGGGTGCGGGAACTGCATGAGACCGTCCCGGACTGTTTGGCCCAATATGTAACCAGCATCCAGGACATCGACCTGCTGTATAACCGATACCAAGGGGAAAACAAAACAGTATTCTGCATTCTTTCCAAAGAAACCGCCCGCAACGGGTATATGCGCCGACCGGCCGTAACCTGGAACCGGCGGATGGGAGGATTTATCTGTCCGGACTGCGGCAGGGTGCAGGAGATGCGAGATCCCGACACTTCCTCATGGATAAAGGCGGACGCCCTGTTTTTTCAGCAGGAAAATTCCCACAACCACCGCTGCCGTTTCTGCGGCGCTTCCCTCTGGACGGTTCAGAACCCCGACGAGCTGACGCCAAAACGAACCCAGTGGGTGCGCATCGGCGGTTACGGCTATGTCCACCGCCGTTTTGCCTATCAGGCGGCCCAAACCTGCAAAAAAGCATTTCGTGCGAAGATTGAGGAAGTGGTGGAGCGGCCGGACGGTCTTTTTCCCGCCGCCGGCGCCTACCGGCGGTATCCGCTGTCCGCCTATCTCAAGAAAAAGCTGAAACGGATCGACGCCTTAATCGTAGACGAGCTACACCAGTACAGCGGCGAGAGCGCTCAGGGACAGGCTATGGCGGAGCTGGCCGGGATCGCCGACAAAGTGCTCGGCATGACCGCCACCCTCGTCAACGGGTACGCCAAGGGTATCTTCTATTTGCTCTTTCGCTTAAAAGCACACCTTATGCTGCTGGACAACCAGGCGTACAAACGGCCGCGGGATTTCTGTTTGCAGTACGGGGTGCTGGAGGAGCTATACGAAGAAGAGACTACCCAATACAACAGCACATCCAAATCCCAAAAGCGCAAGGTGCGGGAGCGTTTCCTGCCGGGTGTCTCGCCCATCGTGTATTCCCGTTTTTTACTGGAGAATGCGGTGTTCTTGTCGCTGAACGACATGGGAAAGGAACTGCCCGACTATGAGGAAATCCCCCTCCCCTGCGCCATGCTGCCGGAAGTCCAAAAGGAATACGACGCCCTGCAAAACGGTTTCCGGCATCTGATGAGGAAGGCGCCGCGGATCGGCAAACGGGTGATGTCCGCGTATCTGAACCTGCTGTCCGCTTATCCCGACCAGCCCTACGGCCATGAGCCGATCCGCAACCCGTTTGTACCGGAGGAAGACCAAAACGTACTCGCCGCCCCCCAAGACGTCGGCAGTGCGGCAGATTTGCAGCCCAAGGACGAGATGCTGCTTGATTTGATCGACCGGAAGATTCAGGCGGGCGAGCGCGTCATCGTCTACACCGCCTGGGTACGGCTGGACACGCAGGAACGGCTCCATAAGCTGCTGACGGAAAAAGGCGTCAAGGCATCCATTCTGGATCAGAAAGTGCCGCCTGTACAGCGGGAAGAATGGGTGGACAAGCGTGTGCGCGAAGGGGTAAAGGTGCTGGTCACCAATTCTGCCCTCGTGGAAACGGGACTCGATTTGAACGCTTTTACCACCTTGGTATTCTACAACATCGCCTTCAACCTCTATGTGTTCCGGCAGGCATCCCGCCGAAGCTGGCGGATCAACCAGACCGCGCCCAAGGTGGAGATCTATATGCTCTACTATGCCGATACCATGCAGCACAAGGCGCTCCGCCTGATGGCGTCCAAGCTGTCGGCTGCCACCGTTATCGAGGGACAGATTACGGACGAGGGACTGGCGGCCATGTCCGACTGCCAGGATCTCACCACCCAGCTTGCCAAGGAACTGATGCGCGGCCTGAAGGACGACGTGGAGGATTTGGCGGCGAGCTTCAAGAAAATGGCGATCATCGGGAACCGTCCGAAACCGGTCGTAACCGAAAAAACGTCTGCTCCAGCAGAACCGGAAAAGCAGGCGCCGCCCGTTCAACAGCCGGTTTTGCTCCCTGTACCACCCTATTCGCATACCCACAGCAGCGGAGCGGAAGACACTGGACAAATCAGTTTATTTGACCTGCTGGCATCGTAAGGAGGAAGCAATATGAAATTCACAGCCAACCGTCTCCTTTTGCTGAAAGCCGTGAAAACGGCCTTGAAGGTGGTTCATCCCAACCGGGATATCCCGGAGATTGCCGGGGTTCTCATCGAAGCGGATGCATCCGCCGGTCTGTTGACCGTTACAGGCACCGACATCCGTACTCATATCCAGCGGCGGATTCGGAAGGAACAGGTAGAGGAAAGCGGCAGCATCATCCTCACGCCGCTGATCGCCAAAATTCTGGACAAGCTCGCCGGGAATACGGTATCGTTTCACAGCGATAAAGGGACGGTGATGATCGGTTCTGGGAACGCCTCTTTTTTACTCCCGTTTCTGCAAGCTAAAGCGTTTCCCCGGATGCAAATCCCCTTCCCGGAGGATACCATCCGGGTGCAGGGACTCAACGACCTCTTCCACAAGACCGTGTTTGCCGCCGACGGCAAAACAACCGATCCGGCCAAAGTTTCCCTGCAATATGTGCGGCTCGCTTTCGCGGACGGCCTGACGACGGCTGAGGCCACCAATGGCCTGTCGGTCGCATTAGCCACTTCTCCGCACTGTGCGGACGGCAATCTGGAACTGTTTCTCCACGAAAAGGCCGTGCGGATCTTATCTTCCATCGTCAACTCTTCTGATGAGCTGTTTGTGGGGATTTCCGGCAAGTATGCGGTGTTCATGAAGGAGGATCTGTTTTTCTCCAGCATGATGTTCGCTGGGAAATACCTGGCGGGCAGCCGGATACTGGAGCGTGTTCAGCCGGCTTACCAGGCGATGAGCGACGCCGGGAGCCTAACGGATCAGATACAAAACGTATCGGCTTTGTTTTTGGAAGGCGATGATCCTTGTGTCGATCTGTACATCGAGTCCGACAATATTACTTTGCGTGCTGAAACTGCAAGCGGCCATTCCTCTTCCGCCGTCAAAGCGGCGGATACGACTCCCACGCCGAAAGACGGATTCCATTTCGACTGTCGGCTGCTGCTGAGTTGTCTGCGGAACACATCCGGCCCCCTGCGCCTTTTGCTCGACGAAAACGGGCTTTTAATCCTGGTGGCCAACCAGTGCCGTTATTTCGTATGCCCCCGTGGGCCTGTCAGAATTGTGAAAAAGGAGGTTGAGAAAGCAGCAAAGACGCCGAGAGCAAAGAAACCGAAAAACCAATCCCAAACCACTGTTCAAGCAGCATAAGGAGGCCAGCTATATGCAGTTCGAACTTGGACGGCTGACAGCGACATATGGGATATCGGCAGCAATGGAAGATGACGCAGCATTCCAGCGCTTCGTAGCGGCCTCGCTCAATCGGTATCGGTCGTGCGACTGGGGTGAACTCTCCGCAACCGACCGGCAAGCCAACGACGCCGCTGTAAGAAATGGCAGCGACAGGATTTTAGCCGCATATATCAGCAAAGAACTGCGAAAGAAAATCTGGATCATAACCGAGGCCGACAGAAGCTATACCACCGTGATGATGCCACAGGAATATTAAATCCAAATTCTATGAGGTGAAATTATGCTCAACGACAAGATGAACGCCCTGATTGAAGAGGTATGCGGCGAACTGGCTGAACGGGACGAGCTGGTACATACCATCGCCCTGGCCCTGCTCACCGGGAAAAATTTGTTTGTCCTCGGCGAACCCGGCCAGGCAAAATCCCAGGCCATCGACCTGTTCCGCTCCCATATCACGGACGCCAAACAATTCGACATTCTCATGAGTAAGGGGACGGATCAGGAGCAGCTTTTCGGACGGCTGGATTTAGCCAGCATCATCCCGGGCCATGTTTCCCATACCGTTCTGAATCACGATCCACGCTATGCAGAGATGCGCAAACGTCTGGCCGAGCTGATGAACAGCGCCCAGGACGACCGTGGGTATGCCGAGATAGGCGAACTGCACGGCCGGATGAACCGGTATAAAGCGGCGCTGGCGCTCCAGCACGAGGGCGTGCCGGAAATGGTGACGGCCAATAAGATACCGGAAAGCCATATCAGTTTTCTCGATGAAATCTTCAAGGCCAACGACGGGGTACTCAACTGCCTTCTGAAAGCCCTGAACGAGCGCATCTACACCAACGAGGGTGTTTCCATGTCCATTCCCGTTATCAGCTTTTTCGCGGCATCCAACGAAATCCCCAACTTTCACAACCCGGAGGAAAAATCGCTGCGGGCGCTGTACGACCGCTTTGATTTCAAGGTTTGCACCCGCTATGTGGAGGACAAGGCCAACCGCATGAGGATTCTTGCCATGAAACAGGATCCGGCTAATTTCGTGCCGGACGGTTTGCAACGGATCTCCGATAAGGAAATATCGTTGGACGAATTATACCAAATGCAGGAAGAGGTCAGGACGGTGAAAATCCCAGGCAGCATCAACGAACTCGCCGACAATATCCTGTGTGAACTGCGCCGTAAGGGAATCTCCGTTACGGATCGCAAATACTTCAACTTTAGCCTTGTCGTGCAGGCAGAAGCCTGGCTGGCTGGTCAGGATACCGCCCGGCCGCAGGATATGAAAGCCCTCGTCAACTACCTGTGGGATAAGCCGGAAGACCGGGAGATTGTTCAGGAGACGATCATCCGCCTGACCGAAAACCCGCTGGGAGACAAGCTGGACGAGCTGCTGGCACGAGCCTACCAGTATCGGGACGAATTTGACAGCGCCGACAGCCCGGGGCTGGCGTTGATCGCCTTGCGCAATGGCCTGTTGGCGGTTTACAACGAGGCCGAGCAGATGAAGTCCGGTCTGGCTGAAGCTGATCCCGCCCATTCCGCTGTGGAAGGGATGATCGCCACGCTGGAGGGCATCAGCCGCGAAGCACACGCCAAGACCGCCTTTACCTATCTGCCGCTGCCGGAGCTGAAAGCCTACAAGCAGATGAGCGCCTAACATCTTTAGGAAAGGAGCCGTGGGAATGGAGAATGCCACGCCGTGCCCGTTTTGCGAATGGTATCATAAATTAAAAGATATGGACGAATATTACAGTAACAACCGGGATGGCAGGAGCGGTGTAACAGAAGCACGGTATGGCGCCGCTCTTGTGCATAAAACATTTTATAACGGCTATTATTGCGGTCGTACCAGCTACGATTTCGAGCCGCTGAATTACTGCCCGACCTGTGGGACAAAGCTGCACGCCTGACTTTTAGAAATCCAAAATATGAACGAAAGAGGTAAAAAGCTATGCTGAACAGAATTACCATGACCGGAAGACTGACCCGCGATCCTGAACTGCGTACCACCCAGAGCAACATATCCGTCACCAGCTTCTCCATCGCCAATCAGCGCAACTACAAAAACGGAAACGGAGAACGGGATACCGACTTTTTTGACGTAGTGGCCTGGCGGGCCACGGCGGAATTTGTCACCAAATACTTTATGAAAGGCTCCCTTGTCACGGTGGACGGGCGGCTGGAAACCCGCAAATTCACAGACAAGCAGGGCAACGAGCGCAAGGCGGTGGAGATTATCGCGGATAACGTGTTTTTCGGCGACAGCAAGAACGAGCAGCCGAAAACCGCCTCGGGTCCTGCTGAAGCGGCCGCGCCGGGCTTTGAACCGGATTTTTCGACGCCTGCGGTTGGCGGGGCTAACGATTTTGAGGAGATCATTGACGATAGCGATTTTGACGGCTTCCCGCCTTTCCCCGGCTGACGAATGACTGCGGCTCCCGGACAGGTACGCCCTGTCCGGGAAGACCGCCCCTTTTATCAACATGGTTTCGACCGACTGTATGGAGGAATGTCTCATGAGAGATTTTTTTCGTTCTCCCGCCCATTTGGACAAGGCAGCGGACTGGCTGACGGAACACCGGCTGAACCAGCGGGAACCCGTCACCGGCCTTCTGCTGGAATCCACCCGCCTGTCCGATTTGATTTACCGGGGCTTTGCTGCCGAAGATGAAGGCACGCCGCAAGAACTTCCCGGGGAAAACGGTCCCCGTTTTGAAACGCTCTGCCAAGATTTATTCACGGCGCTGTATTCCCCTGTCCTGCGGCAGCGAGACAAGGACGCGGTTTTCCAGCGGGAACGGCTGTACAACAAGCCGATCCTGGACAGCGTGCTGCGGGATGACCGGTATGCGGAGCTGAAATCCCTGTGTGAAAGCAGGGAATATCCCGCATACAACGCGGCGGCCGCCTTCTGCCGCTCCCTGCGGCAGTCCATGTCTGAAATCACCCTGGAGATCCCGCAACGGCAGTTCCAGCCGGTTATCCACAAGCTCACGGAGCAGGAACAGGCGCTGACGGTGGAGCTCGACCGGCTCCTTTCGGACGCGGCCGGCGGCCCGATCCTTAAACTTCTCTATCTGTATAACCGGATTTTCCGCAAAGCCTCCCAGATTGCCAACCTGCGCCAAAAGGTACAGGAAGGGGCTGTTCGTTATATCCGGGCGGTGGTGGCGCACATCGGCTCCGCTCTCGATGCGGCGCTGGAAGCGGCGCGGCAGACCAGCTCTATCCTGCAAGCCTGGGGCGACGGCAGCGGCGAGATGAAGAACACGCCGGCCAACCGGGAACTCCTGAACTATGTCCGAAACAGCGAAATGCTTCAGAAGATTGCCGCCTACCTCGGCCGGTACCGGGAAATCCTGGCGGCCAAACGCCAAAACAGCTTCGCCTATGGCCGCGGCGAGAAATACGACATCGGGTTCGGCAGCGACATCCATTCCTGCCTGTCCTCGGAGCTGGCGCTGCTGGGCGCCCCGGAAACGGAAGTGCTGTTTATGCGCCGGTTCCAGCAGAAAAAGCTCATGCAGTACCGGAAACGGGAGGCGCTTACCAAAGGCGAGGGGGACATGATTGTCCTGCTCGATGAAAGCTCCTCCACCCGTCTCATGGCAGGCTGGGCGAAAGCCATCGCCCTGGCTCTGCTGGACGTGGCCGCCAGGGGCAGGCGGAAGTTCGCCCTGGTGCATTTTTCCACTACGACAAAGACCGATCTGTTTGAACCGGGGCACTATCAAACGGAGGATATTCTCCGGGCCGCGGAGCATTTCTTCAGTGGCGGCACCGATTTTGAAAGACCGCTGAAGGAAGCGATGCGGCTGCTGGAAAACGGCTTTGAAAACGCCGACATCACCATCATCACCGACGGGGAATCCGAACTGACGGACGCATTTACCAAAGAGTTCCGGGAAACGCTGCGCCGGCAGCGGGCGGCGATGACCGGCATCCTGCTGGACAAGGACAATGCCTGCGGGAAATCGCTGGAACCGTTCTGCGACCGGATATTCCGGACGAAGGAGCTGACAGAGGACGACATCGCCGTACAGCTTCTGGATCGCAAAGTGTCTTGACGAACGCTCCCTTGATTCTTTTTGCCAAATTGTATATACTATCCTTAGAAAGGGGGCTGTGCGCCATGTGTACGGAAAACCAACTCAAGGCAATTTTGGATACGGTTGCTGCCACGGCCAGGACGGCTTTGGGTGACCGGCTCCGCGGCGCCTACCTTTACGGCTCCTACGCCCGGGGAGATTACGACGCGGAATCGGACGTGGACATCCTGGTGCTGGCCGACGTGCCGCGGGAAAAGCTGGCGGCGTACAAGAAGCCGTTTCTGAAGTCTACCAGCGATTTGGGGCTGGAGTATGATGTCGTCGTCACCGTAACCCTCAAGGACACCGACACCTTTGAAAAGTATCTCGACGCGGTGCCGTTCTATCAGAATGTCCGGAAGGAGGGAGTTCCCCTTGCCGTCTGATATGCAAATCGACCTGTCCAAAACGCGGCTGCAAATCGCCAGGGAACGCCTGGCCTTTGCGGAGGAAATCCTGAAGCTGGGCGATTACAAGACGGTGGCGAACCGCTCCTATTATGCGGTGTTTGCCGCTATGCGGGCGGTGCTGGCTTTGCAGGGTTTCGATTCCAAGAAGCATTCCGGGATTATTGCGGAATTCCGCCGGGAATACATCAAATCCGGTCTGTTGCCGAAAGAGCTGTCGCCCATCATCGAGGCGCTGGTGGAGATCCGTCAGGGCAGCGATTACGACGATTTTTACCTGATTTCTAAAGAAGAGGTCGAGGAACAGCTTCATAACGCACAGCAGTTCGTCCGAACCGTTGAAGCCTATCTGCTCACTCTATATCCTAAATCCACATAACGCAAGGCGCCGTTTGATTCTATGGATCAGGCGGCGCTTTTTTATTCGGTGCGCCGGCAGCAGGAAAGGCCGGTACGGGCACCCAGCGGATGCTTTCTACCGAAATCGTGTACTCCCCTCTTCCCAGCAAAAAGTCTGTAGATACCCGGAATATGGTCGCAATCTCAATCAGGGTATGCAGATCCGGTTCTGTTGTCCCGATTTCATAGTAGGCATAGCTTGAGCGCTCCAGGTGAAGCCGCGCGGCAACTTCCCGCTGTGTCATCCCGTTATACCGGCGCAGCGTCCGCAGCCGGTTTCCCAATGCAGTCCTTTTTTTCTTTCCTTTGCTCATGAAAATTCCCCCTTATCGGATGATGAAGCAATTTCACGCTAAAAAAGCGAGGGACACGGCCCAACCCCTTAAGCCGTGCCCCTCAAAAAAGGACGCACTACCAGTATATCGGCCGTTTTTTTCTTTGTCAAATTTAAGAGGCCATTATTTTTTTTCGGAAAATCCTAAGAAGAAAGTACGAAATACAGATAACGAATTGACACGACATACAATATATGGTATAGTGTATATGTTGTTAGGTTTGAGGTAATGGCTTCTTTGCAAGCCTTGGTTTGAGTTAAAAGGTCGGATGAATCCCTACCCGGGGGTTGATTCGGCCTTTTTCGGTTTCCAGCCCGAAAGGCAGGAACCATCAGTCAAGGAAAATCCAACCGGTAACAACGAAAGAAGACCGGCTTTCACTCGTCATGAGATGAGTTGAAAGCCGGTCTTTTTTTGTTTTACAAAACAAAAAAGAAAGGACGACCAACATGAACGAAAGCACGAACAATCCCCTGAACGACTTTCTGAACCAAGCGGAAGAGGAACCGGAGAACAACCTGTTCGCCCCGATTCCCTTTCCCAGCCAGCCGGAACCGGCCGGAGCGGCTGTACCCGTTCCGCCGCCCGTTCCAGCGCCGCAGGCGCCCGCCGCGGAAATGCCGGGAATTCCGGCGATTCCGCCGGTGCAGACGCCGACACAGGCTCAAACGCCTTCAACCACGCCAGCCCAGCAGACGCCTACACCCGATAAAACGGAGCCGCCGGCAGAGGTACATCCGGAAGATCCCTTTGCACAAGCCTTAAAAAAGGCACAGGCGAAAAGCGAGGAGCGGCTGGCAGACAGCTTTGCCGGGAAAGAGGCCATGTTTATCTATGGCAAGGCCAAAGACCCCATTTCCGACCGCGAGTGTACCTTTGAGGATCTGCGGGCCAGGTATGAGGCCGATTTCCCGGAGCTGTCCGACGCCAAAAAGGTGTCCTGGACCGTGCTCTATGGGAAAGTCACAAAAACCATACTCAACCCCGGCTCGGACAAGGTGTACGACATCAAGGCGGAAATCGAGAAGTCCAAGACATTCCTGGAAAATATCCGCAAGGCCAAGACCGATGCGGAAAAGCATCCGGAATGCCAAATCAAGCCGTCCATTCGGGCCCAAAGCAAGGGAGAAATGTGCGGCCTTCCAGCCTATAAAGCCTACTGCTCCACCGAGGAGGAAGCGGCGGTCTGTGATAAACCGATCGTCATCCTCCCTGCCCGGGACGGCAGGCTCTATGAAAGGCGTAAAACCCCTGTGGGGCTTTTTACGGCTCCGGCAGCTCATCTGCCGGAGCTCCCCATCGTTGAAGCGGGGTTCCAACCGGCACTCCCCAAAATCCCGATGCACATCCTTATGTTCGTTCTTAACTTTTTCAAGCGGCTGTCCGAGCGGTATGAGGTTGAGGCGCTGGTACACATCCTGTATGACACCATACACAGGAAATACACCCTGCGGGTGCCCAAGCAGGAACTAACGGCCGTCAGTGTCGATTCCGTTATGGAGGAGGACTACCCGGACTATCTGATCCACGTGATGGACATCCACTCCCACAACACCATGCCGGCCAAGTTCTCAGACACAGACGACCGTGACGAAAAGGCGACGCGGCTGTATGCCGTGGCCGGCCGTTTCGATCAGGTGTTCCCGGAGATTGCCGTCCGGGCCAGCTGCGGCGGGCGGTTCATCCCCCTGCGGCCGGAAGAGGTTTTTGAGTCCGACTTCAAAGCCTACCCGTATCCGCCGATCTGGGAAGAGCAGCTCACCCTCCCCGAACCGGAGCCGCTGCCGGCTCTGCCGTCCCGCACATCCCGCGTAACGGTGCGCCGGCGCCGCCCATGGAGGAATCCGGATGAAATATTCTAAAAAGGCCCCTGTCAAAATCGTGGTGCTGGGCGCCGGCGGGACCGGCGGTTATGTTATCCCGCATCTGTATCGCCTGGGCTACGCTTCGGAGCATCCCACCCGGATCCTTGTCTGCGACGGTGACGTGGTAGAACAAAAGAACCTCATACGGCAGAATTTCGTGGAGCAGGACATCGGGCGGAACAAAGCGCAGGTGCTGGCCGAGCGGTATGCCGCCGCTTTCGGTATTGAGTGCGAGTACCGGCCGGAATTCATTGAAACGCAGGAGGAACTGTACACCCTGACAGAGCCTGACCGAGTACCTTACCCTATGGAGCCGCAGCGGGTGATCCTGCTGGGCTGTGTGGACAACAACAAGTCCCGGCAGCTTTGCCACCGGGTTTTCGAGCAGAAGCGGAACCTCATCTACATCGACGCAGGCAACGGGGAGCATACCGGGCAGGTGGTTTGCGGCGTCCGGCAGAACGGCCGGACGCTCTACAAGCCGGTATGCTCGCTGTACCCGGATCTGCTGGAGGATGAGGACAAATTTCCATCGGAGCTGTCCTGCGCCGAACGGGCGGTATCCGCCCCGCAGTCGGTTACGGCCAATCTGACGGCCGCCACCGCGGTGGTGTCCTTCCTCTACGATCTGCTGATCGCCGGCAACCTGAAAACCCGGTACGTGACCTTCTCCTCGAGGCTCATCAGCATGAGGGCTGAGGTTGTCAGACAACGGCCGAAGAAAACCACGGCGAAAGCCGCATAACAGAAGGGAGAAAACGATCCATATGGCTGACATCGTTCTATTCAAAAATGCTTCCAGTGCGGAGGCGTAATGCTCAACCAACAAACAACTGATTGAACGGAAAGGAAACCGCCATGTATGAAAAACGACTGACCTTTTCATGGAACAGACAGCCCTCTCAGTTGAAGGGCAAACCGGCCTGCCTCTCTGTTTTCCAGGTTTCCGAACACCTCCCCGACGGAAGGGAACGGCTTATCTATCAGGATATACGGCTTCAGGCAAACGACCTCGAACCGGATGTGTGTCACTTTTTTCATAAGCTCTCCTGCCAACCGGCGCAGCATCGCAGAGAAAAGGGGGCGGCTTAATGGAGCGCGGTTACTGGCTGCCGCCCCGCGCCAAACATCTGGCGGCCTATGCCGGGTTCTATATCGACAGCGAAACCGTCTATCAGGCAAATATGGACAGCGGTTGGAACCAATTGCTGGACGGGCTTTGTCAAAAGCTCACCAACTATGAGTCATCCTTTCAGAAGCGATGCGCATGGACAAACAAGCAAGCTGGCCGAAACCGCTTTGTCATCCTGAAAAACGAGGAAGTGGAAATCATCGCCGAGGATGACGACGAATACGTCGCCGTGTTTGTCATTATCCCGGAAGACTGCCGGAACCCGGAGGAAATCAAGCAGATTTTCCCGCGTTACGTTACCCTGCTGCGGACGGCCCTGGCCGAACTGTATCCAGGGCATATTCTAAAAAGGATCAATTCCCAGCATATCAAAATAGTGGGATGAACCGAAACGGAGGAATTGTATGCTGATAACGTTCAAACGGCTGATCCTGGAACTCACCCGTCAATGCAATATGCGCTGCGCACACTGTATGCGCGGCGAACCGGAGGACAAAACCATAGGCACCAGCATTTTGGAACGCCTGTTCCGAGAGGTGCGCCATATCGAGCATCTGGGACTGACCGGCGGAGAACCGGCCCTTGTCCCGGAGCAGATTGAGTGGATCGTCCATTTAGCCAAACGCTGGGGCTGTACCATCGGGCATTTCTTCTGCGCTACCAACGGCAAGGCGTATTCCCCCAAATTTGCAGAGGCCCTGGAAAAGCTGTACCGCTATTGCATCCAGAAAGACCGATGCACCCTGTCCATCAGTTTCGACCAGTTTCATGAACCGGCTGATCCGAAGGCGGTGGAACAGTACAGACGCCTTCCGTTTTATAAGCCGGTGAACGAGCAGAGGACGCTTGCGCCAAACGAAATCCTGTCCGACGGCCGGGCAAAAGAAAACGGCCTGGGACTCATGGCTTTGCCGGACCAGAAGTGGCTCTACGAGTATTCCCTCAAGGGCTTTCACATGGAATGCGGCGACATCGTATATATCAACACGAACGGCGACGTACTGCTCAACCCGGATGTCAGCTATCGAAACCAAAAGAAAAAACGGATCGGCAATCTGCTGGACGAAGCACTGCCGCACATCCTGACGACCCATATCTACACGGTGAAGCTGGAGCCGCAAAAATATGTGTTTTGCCTGCATCTGTATGCAGAGCCGGGAACGGTGGCGGATGAAGCCATTGAGGACAGACGGTATTACCGGCAGGAACAGCAGGCTATGGCTTCGTATACCAGCGGCCTGCACAATATCCATATCACACCGGTCAGCCCGGCGACTGCGGATATCCCAGCGGAGCGTCTGCTGACTGCAGCAGAACTTCCCGATTTCCAGCAGGGAAACAACCGTCTGATCGGAACCAAAGTGACATACAGCCTGCCGGACGGTAAAACCGCGGGGGCGGTTACGCTGGAAGTGCTGAGCCATCCGCTGGAGGACGCCGATGAGTGAGCCGGAAGTACACTATTACTGTCTGGAAGAACTGGCGGAGTCCGTAAAAGTCCTGAATGCGATCCGTGAACAGCTCCCCGCCAGCCATGCCCAGTACAGGCGGCACCAGGGAAGCGGACATCCAAAGGAACTCGAGGCACTGGCGGATATGCAGACGGCGGTAAAACGGCTGTGGGAGGAGTTTCCCGGCCTGATCCAACGCCTTTGCGAATACGGCGACGCTGAATTGCTGAAGACCGCCAGGAGACTGTATGAAGTTCTCAAGCACTTCGACTATCTCGGCACTGCGGATCTGACACCACTCTGCCGGGCGCTGGAAGCTTTCGAGCAGATGCTCCCCACGCCAGGCCGGAATATCAACGCAGCTGCTTTGGGCAGACTCATGAACCGGGTGCGCATGGGATACCAGCCCACCGACCCGGCCCATGTGGATCTGCTGCGCCGGGCGGTGACTTTTCCGGCGGAACCGACTAACCTGCTCGACCCCTGCTGCGGGGAAGGCGAGGCGCTCGCCCGCTTTGCGGACGGCGCTGGCGCCGTGACCTACGGCATCGAAATCGACGAGCTGCGCGGAAAACAGGCGCAGAAACGCCTGCACCGCGTCGGCTTCGGCAGCTTCTTTTTCTCCCGGGTAAGTTCCGGCGCATTTCAGGGGCTTTTTCTCAACCCGCCGTACCTGTCGGTTCGAACCGAATACGGCAACCGGCGTCTAGAAAAGAGCTTTCTTGCCGACGGGCTGCGGCTGCTGCAAAATGGCGGCCTGCTCGTCTACATCATCCCCTATTATCGGGCGTCGCCCGACATCTGCCGGGTGCTGTGCGAAAACCTCAATGATCTGCGGGTATATCGCTTTATGGGGCAGGAGTTCCGGCAATTTCGCCAGGTGGTGTTCCTCGGAACCAAAATCCCCCGCCGGGAAGCCTTCGGAATGGCAGAACGCCTGTTCACCTACCTGCTCTCCCCGCAAAACATACCGGAGCTGGATCAGCTTCCGGAAAGCGCCTATGTCATTCCGCCGGCGGCTAAGCCGGTGGAACAGTTCAAAGGCGATCAATTCAATGTCGCCGAACTGACCGAACAGCTCAAGCAATCCAAAACCCTCGACTGCCTGTTTGAAAACCGTACTCTCGACAATCGGGAACGGCGGCCGCTCCTGCCAATGAATCTGTCCCAAATCGGGCTGATCGGTGCCAGCGGTCTCATGAACGGGTTGGTGGACTGTGATACCCCACACGTTATCAAAGGGCGCATCGTCAAAGAAAAGAAAACCCATATCGGTATTCCGGACGAATCCGGGAAAGCGGAAATACGGCAGGTCACGTCCAACAAGCTGATCTTTAATGTATTGACGCCCACCGGTTATCATTCGCTCGGATAACTATGAACAGAAGAGAGGATGCCATTATTATGTATCAACAACCCCATTTAACGGCTGAAGAATCTGCTTTTGCCGCGAAACATCACCAGCTCATCTACACCTATCTGAACCAAAACCATCTGCCGGAAGAGGAGTTTTACGATGTGGTGGTCTTCGGGTTCCTGAACGGGGTACGAAAGCACTTCCGGCGGGAGGATCTGCAGGATTATGCGTTTGCCACGCTGGCCTGGCGGGCGATGGACACCTGCTTTGCCAATTACGTTCGTGCCAAGCATCGTCCCAAACGAAAAGCCACGGTACTCAGTCTGCAAGCACACGCGGGCAGCGGGTACCGGCTGGAGGAAACCATTGCCGATGCGAAGGACACGGCGGAAGAAGCTATCCAATCACTTGCGCTGGAGGATACTCTGAAAGGCTTTGAAAGAAGCGACAGGGAAATCATTCGTCTGCTGTACGAGGGATATACCGGAAGGGAGATCATCCAGGCGCTCGGCATCACCGCCAGGGAACTGGGCGAACATCTGGCGCAAATCCAGGAAAAAATCCAGAAGGCGCCGGCTCTACAGGCAGCCTAATCCAACGACAGAAAGGGTTATCAGCTTTATGGTTCGAATTCGCTATCTGTTCGTCAGAATCCGGCTCCGTCTGGCAGGACAACGGGCTCTGGCAGCCAAAGACCGTCTGACAGCCGCAGTTCAGGACAGCCACGACACCACTCAACTGCTGGACAGGCGTTACAGGCAGTTCCTCTCCCTGGCCACAAAGCGGGAAAAAATGGCCGTTGAGTGTAAACGGCTGCTCCGCCTGCGGAATAAAAGCAACTGCCCGATCCTTCGTATCCGGCTCGAAACAGGAGAAACCCACATTTCTCCGCAGGCTGAACAGGTGCTGACCGCCTTTGACCGTACGGTGTTCCTGGCGCGTCATCAATACGGCGACTGGGGTGACCTCCCACCCAGCGACTGGTGGTACAACAATATGGCCGCTCAGTCCGGGGAAGGGATAATCTGTTCCCGGTATGCCTGTCAGGACAACCGTTATGTCCGAATCGAAACCGATATGACAAAAAAGCAAACGAGAATAGTACTGGAGGACAGACCATGAAACCAACGCTCAATGCTTCCCTCCTCATCCGTAATCTGCGGGACACGGGGGATCAGCCGGCACAGTCTGCCAGACTGCCTGCCTGTTTGGCAGATGCGGGGGACGGCGTAAGCTATCTGTTTATCAACCTGCTTTCCCCGTTAATGGACGGCCAGGAGGTTTATTCCACGCAGCTCGATATGCAGCGGTTTACTTTGAGGGATATTCAAGCCCTTTATGAACTCTGCGGAGATAAACCGGACGCCCTGTTCCCGAACCGCAGAAAGCTGCGAAAGTTTTACCAGACTCTGACCGACACACTGCCGAAAAACACATCCGTTGCTTTTCTGTGAGAGGTGGCTCATGTTTGAAGAAATCGATTTTTACCCGCAGGAAGCTCTTGGCGTTTTGTCTATTGAAAAGCTCTTGTACGATCATTTTGGAATTGTTACGGGAGCGCCAATCGATTCGGACTATCTGTATGCCTGTATGGACGAAGCCATCTCAGAAATTGTCCAGGATGTGGCGTATGGATATAACGACGGCTGGGCAATGAACATCTTCCATATCGTTTTCCCCTCCATGCGGTCGTTCTATGACCTCTGCCGGGAACACAGCCGGCGTCACCGGGTCAGCTTCAAGCGCAATCCCTATGTCAGAGCCGCTGTCCAAGCAGTAAATGAGCATATGGAGAACATCGACGATTACGATGTAAACTGGCGGCTGTGTACCCCAAAAAAGGAATATCCGAAAAAGCGCTGCGAGCTGGTTGTGTATACCGGCATGGAATTCTATCAGCCGGTGGAGCTGGTGGAAAGCCTGTGCGAAATCCGGGAGTTTTACATCGAGGCAGAGAAAAAGCTGCGCCTGGAATTGCACGGCCCGAAACCCGAAGATACACCGGCGCCGCTTCTGCTTCCGGCTGTACCCGAAAGGAGAGCGGCATAATGAAGGACGAACTGGTGCTGCATATCCGGGAGGATAAGACCATCCTGGTGGAGATCCGGGAGAAAGGCGTCGTGCGCACAAAACTCATTGATATCGACGCGCTTTTGGACTGCCTGACCGACAGTATGGGCGGCATTCAAATTCAGACCGGCATCCTGCCGAGCAACATTATCAGCCTGACAATCCATGATGACAGTCGTTATGCGGTGGTGGAATTTCCCGACGAATACGCGGATATTACCTATATGTCCACGACTTATGAGCATTTTCCTCTGCCGCGCCTGCTGTTTGGATTTCGTCTGGAAAGCAGTGGCCGGATCTCTGCGGTCAACCTGGGGGTTCCGGCGCTGGGAAAGCTGACCGAAAAAACACCCATGTTCGCCTATCCCTTCTCCAATGTCAACCGCTTTTTGCTGTGTACGGGCGCCAACAGCCTCCCGCGTATTCCAGTGCTGCAAAGCCTGCAAAATCTTCCGGGTTTTATCGTATCCATGCCGGATAACGACGATTATTTCCATGAACAGTATAACCGGCTGGGGCTTGGACATCGGGATCTGCTGGAACATCTGCGGGATAAGGACAGAACGTACTATTACGACCATGTGCTGGTTCCCATGCCGGGGGTCACGCTGAAAAATTTTATATCGGAGGTATGAGAAATGACCGAGAAGCAAGCAAAACTGCTGGCGTATCCCTTCACGGCCGATGAGATCGAATGGCGCGTCCTGCTCACCACAAAGGATAAAAGCAAAGGGCAGGTCGCCGCATACATCGATTCCCGGGCCATCCAAAAGCGGCTGGACGACGTGCTGGGCCGCGAGAACTGGAAAAACCATTTCATCACCATGCCGGGCAACTCCAACAGCACGACAGCGCATATCTGTGAAATCAGCATCTACTATCCCGACCGGCAGGAATGGATCACCAAAAGCGACGGAGCCGGCAGCACGGACATCGAGCCCATCAAGGGCGGGCTGTCCAATGCTTTCAAGCGGGCGGCGTCCATCTGGAATATCGGACGGTATCTGTACGAGCTGCCGGGCATCTGGGTGTTGCTGAAGGACGGCAAGTATATTGATCCCGCGGAAAAGCCCAAGCTCACCAAACACTACAACCAGTTTGTCAACCAATACCTGAAAGCTCAGCAGGCAGCGGAACAGAAGCGGGATTCCGCACAGACGGCTTCTCCCTCCATTTCCGCCCCGTCCGCTGCCACCCCGCCTGCGCCCGGCCGCTTTCAGGGGTCCGCAGCGCAGCCGGACACCTACCGGATCGCCCAGCTTAACCGGACACAGGGGACTCACCCCAACACGCTGGTTGTCCTGCAAAGCCCGGCTGGCGAAAAGGTGACCGGTTTCATCAAGGGCCAGCCTTCCTTACAGGTCGGCCAGAACCTTCACAGCCTGAAAATTGTTGCTAAGGACGATCCGGTGGCCGGAAAATACAACATCATCGAAAGCTATGAGGCGGCAGCCTGACGTATTTCCCTAACAGCGGCCAAGCCGGCGTCCTTTGTGGGCGCCGGCCTGCCGGAACATATATCGAGAAAGGACGTACCGTTATGAAAATCCCCAAGAACAAAATCGCTCTCTTGGTTTCCATCCTGGCAGTCAGTGCCCTGGCCGTGTTCTGCGGCATTCTTGTCATGACAAGCGACAGCTTTACACCCAACACCAAATACAGCTTCACGGTTTTGCTGCTTGCCATCGAGGCCGCGGTCATCGCCGTGCTGTTTACCATGCAGGAACAACTCACCCAGCGAAAGGATGACGCGGCGGCGCGGAAAGAAATTGCCGATCAGGAAAAGGCCGTGGCTGAAAAGGAAACAGAACTGAAAGATAAGTCAATGGCTGTGGCGGCGCGGGAGCAAAATCTGAGAGAGCAGCAGAATGAACTGGTGGAACTGAAACAGCTGGTCTTGGAGGCCGCCCGAAAAGAGGACGTGCCTTCCGAGCTGGAACAGCTCCGCCGGAAATGCGAAACCCTCGAAAAATTCCGCAGCAGCTTCCCGTACACCATCACCGAGGGATACGTCCTGTTTGGCGTCATGCGCACCGAACTGAAGGTGTCTGCATTCAGCCGGTGGCTGCTGGTGGGGGAGATCGGCGGCCAGCTCTGGGCATACAGCCTTCTGCGGCCGGATACCCAGTCCCATAAGGAAATGCTGTGCCTGGCGGCCGGAACCCATGCACCCAAGGAACTGGAGGAACTCGACCTGAGTAAACAACTTTTGTGGGAATGAACCTGCACGGCTTGAAAGGATGAGCGATTCATATGGAACAAATTACTGCCATGAAAATTACCGCCCTGTCTTTCTGCGCCTTCCGCAGCCACACGGAGCCGGAAGGCTATGCTTTCGGGGACATCACCTACATCACCGGGGATAACGGGGCCGGGAAAACCACCATGGCCCACGGGGTAGCCTATGCGTTGTACGGGGTATCCTTCTTCGGTGAGCAGGCGATTGAACGACTGATGAGACAAGGCGCCGAAGGGACGCAGGTGCGTCTCGATTTCACCGATCAGGCCGGCAACCCCCACACGCTGATCCGCACCCGGAAACGGGACAAGACCTCCCTGCTTCTGGATTCCTACACCGTCCGTCAGGCCGACATCGACCGGATTTTCTGCGACAAGGACACCTTTCTTTCCATGTTCAACCCTTCCTATCTGATCGAACTCGGAGAAAAGGGGCGCGGGCTGGTGCTCAAGCACTTGAAGCCTGTGCCCCCTGGTGAGGTGCTGAAGCAAATGCCGGAGGCCCTCAGAGGGTATCTCGATAAGCTGGACATGACCCAGTGTTCCGTGGAGGAGATGACAAAAAACTACCGGGAGATGATCCGTCACAGCGAGCGCCAGCTCACCATCCTCGACGGCCATTTGCAGTCGGTGCAGGAAGCCATGCGAACCGCCAGTCAAAGGCTGGATGGCCTGTACAGGGAAAAGCTGGATGCGAAGCAAAAGGCGAACGCATTGTCAGACAAGCAGTTTGCGGGGATCGATCTGGATGACCTGGCGCTGCAAAAGGATGTGCTCATGCAAAAGCTGACGGAGGGATCGCGTGATACCGACGCCGCTATTTTGGAGCTGCGCACGAAGATTGTGCAGACCAGGCAGAAAACCTATCAATCCAAATATGCGCAGGCCAAAGCGGATCTCCAGGCGCAAATCAAAACCCTGTCCGGGCAGTACAAGGCCCTGGGGGATCGGATCAAGGCCCTGCAGGCCGGTACCCAGTGTCCCACCTGCCTGATGCGCGTCACCGCCCAAAACCTGCCCGATGTGCGCAGCGGCATGATGGCCGGACTGCAAAGCATCGCGGCCAAAGGTCAGGAGCTGGTGGAACAGAAAAAGGGACTGGACGAACTGGACGGCAAAAGCGAGGCGGCCTTTGAGCAGTTCCGCGGCGAGGATCTGAAAAAGCTGACGGAACAGCTGGACGAAGCGGAAAAACAGCGGGCCGCCGGCCCCAGCGCCGCCGAAATCCGCCGGCAGATTGAGCAGATTGAAGAACAGCAGCGGCATGGAACTCTCAGCGAAGCCGAATGGTCGGATTTGCAGGCATTACAGGCGGAAGTGACCGGCATTGAAGCACAGATCCAGGCGGTGGAAGAAATGGCCGACGAAAAACAGCTCAAAGAACTGACTGCCCGGCAAAGGGAAGAAAACGAACAACTGCTGCAATATCGGAACATTCTGACCGCCCTGGCCGAATATGCCGCCAAACGCACCGAACTGGCCGTGAAGGATCTCCAGATGCCCAATGTGCATATCCAGCTTTATGACGTGGTGCGTACGACGGGCGAAGTGGTGGACGTGTTCCGGTTCACGTACAAACAGCGCGATTACCGGACGCTATCCCTGTCGGAGAAGATCCTGGCCGGGATTGAGGTGGCGGCCATGATGCGGCGGATCACCGGCATCGACTGTCCTATCTGCATCGACAACACCGAAAGCATCGGCGCTTTCAATGCAGTGCCCATGCCCTCTCAAACCCTGCTGCTGCGCTTTACCAAGGGCCGGCCGTTGACCGTGCAGGCCAAAAACAATGCAGTGCCTAATCCAGTGGTGCAGGAACTTAAGAAAGCGGGTTGACGTATGGCGGACGGACAGTACATATATATCGACGTGGTGGACACCGCCCTTCTGTGCGGGCTGGACATCAAGCCTTCCACTCTCGGCAACGACGAAGTGCAGGCTCGATGTCCTTACTGCCAGGACTATCGCTACCGGATGTATCTCTGTCATCGGCCTGACAACGCGACCTTCTGGTGCCACAACTGCGGCGTCGGGGGTAATGCCGTCACACTGTATGCCGATTTCAACCCCGGCGGACGGCGGCTGACAACGAGAGAGGCGTTCCGGGAATTGATGAACGAACCACAGGTACGGCACGGTGAACCGCTTTACACGCGGCCGGAGCCGCAGACCGACCCGATACGGCCGCTGCACGAACGCAGCCAAATCTATCTGCAAATGCTGTCCCTGCTTGAACTGGAACCCCGGCACTATGAGAATCTACGGCGCCGCGGCCTGTCGGATGACATGATCCGTGGGAATATGTACCGCAGCCTCCCCACTGACTGGAAGATGAGGCGTCAGGTGACGGAGCGGCTGGCGGCACAATACGATCTGTCTGGTATGCCCGGCTTTTACACCGAGGACTTCCGCTGGCAAATGGCCGGCGGCCGGTACAGCGGCATACTGCTCCCCGTTTGCGATATGGATAATCAGATCCAGGGGCTGCAAATCCGGCTGGACGAACCGCCGCCGAAAACGGTGGCGCTCCCGGACGGAAGCCGGGTAGAAAAAAAGGGCAACCGCTTCCGCTGGTTTTCCACCGGCGGGATGCGCAGCGGACAGAAGATTTTCGAGAATGGCACGGGGATCTCCAGCTACATCCATGTGGCCGGCGACCCCCACAGCGACACGCTGCACATTACCGAAGGGCCGCTGAAGGCCGACATCGCCAGCTATTTATCCGGCGGTGAGCTGTTCATCGGCCTGACCGGTGTACAGAATGTCCGGTATCTGGCGGACGTTGTGGCACAGCTCAAGCCTAAACGTATTTTGGAATGTTTGGACATGGACGTGCGCACCAATCCACAGGTACAGCGGGCACAGAGCAAGATCCGCTCCATCTGTATGCCGCTGTGCGAGGATTACCGGGCCTTTATCTGGCCGGTGGAACAGAAGGGCATCGATGACTTTCTTTTATTTGAAAAGCTCAAGCAAGAACATCTTTACCGGGCAGCATGAGCGAATACTGGAGGATATGCCTGTATGAAAAAGGCCCCGTTTTCTACCTATACTCTCTCCTATGCTGACTGGCGGGATTATAAAATCCATATGGTCAATATGTCCTATCGGGATCTGCAAATCATTGTGGACGTGTTGGACGACTATTCCTGGCTGTTGCGGGAACATATAGAGAAGAACCCGCCCCAGAATTTCTGGGCAAAGCACAACAAGGAGGAGCTGGTAAAACGCACCATGCAGATCAGCGACCGGCTGGCCGATGTTATCGGCCTAGACAAGTCCTACCCCAAATGCAAAAAGCACTTGGAAAAGCAGCAGGAGGCATGGGGTGACGTTGGAGAGGACGCCCTGACCCTGGTGACGACCCGTGGAACTCGTAAATAAAAAAAGATAAGAGGGAACGGACAATGAAATATCAAAAAATTTATGACATACTGCACCACCATCCGGAGATACACATTCACGATCATAGCGGTATGCCGCATTGCCCCTTATGGATTGTTGCCGAGCTCCCCTTCAACGGGCTTCGGGTATGGATCACCTATGATTGCAGGCAATATGGGATTTCCACAGCCAATGCCGGGCTGGACTGCTCCACAAGAGAATACAGCGAATCTTTTCGGCATTTTGTGTTTTCCCGGCAAAGGGATTTGGTGGAGAAACTGCAACAACTGATTTCCAGAGGAAAGGACACCGGCCATGCGGCAGCCTGAACGCAAGCGCAAAGACTATCAGCCTTTTCCCGGTCTTTATGATCTTCGCTTATTTGACCTCAATTCCAAACAGTTTGAAGCGGCCTGGCGGGTACAGGAATGCCTCTACCGGGCTTGCAAGTGCCGGGAGTATTACCGACAGTTTGACCCCGGCCGCTGGACGATGCTTCAGGATATGTCGGCACGTCTGCAAATGCTCCTTCTGCCACTGAAAAAGCGTCCATGATAATGAGATCGAAAGGAAAAATAGCAATGAAAAGCATGGAAAATCTCATGGTAGTCCCGGAGAACGCCGGTGGAATCATCGGAAAATTCTTCTACTACTCTCTGGCGAATATCCTGGTCCCCAAGGAACAGTTCATCCGCGTCGGCATGGATTTCGGTCTGCCGAAGTTTAAGCCCGCAAAGGAATCGAAAGCCGGCGCCTATCGCAACGCGACGACCGCTCTTAAGGAGCGGATCGAAGTGAAAGACAGCGCTGGCACTCGAGTGTATCGGATCTATTGCCGGGACAACAAAAGGGAGGACGCCGCACATATCTACCGGGAACTGGTGAAGGAAACCCTGAACGCCCGTACCAACGAGTACAAAAAGCTCGCCAATATCGTCTTTGACAAAGAGACTGAAACCATGTTCAGCGAGGATGAGGTCTATGACCCGGATGTGGATGTAGCCGTGTATAGCCAGCAGGCCCTCACTCTCTATGAACGGTATTGTACCTGCTACACCCTCGACCATGTGGACTCGGTGATTCAGGATCAGCTCGACCGGATGCAGGCGAATAAAATCAGTATTAAAGGCAACCTGTACTTTATCCCCACCCCATACCTGCCGCAGCTGAATCTGCTGGAGGACTACATCGCCGCCATCGGCCAGTACAACCTGGGCGGCGGCTTGGTGATGAGCAACAGTATGTTTGTGGTGGATGACGGACGCCAGCGCCAAAAAATGACCGAAGAATTTTACGTCAACTACAAGCGCGACATGGAGCAGTACCAGGAACGCATCCAGCATTTCATTGACACAGGCTGCACTTCGCAGGCGGTCATCAGCCGATGGCTGCTGAAGATCGAGGCGCTGCAGGAGAAGAAAAAGACCTACGAAGAGGTTCTGAAACAAAAGCTCAATGCTCTCAACAGTGATTATGCTATGCTGCAAATGCAATCTGAAGAACTCCGTGTACGGAGCCTTCAGGGTCAAATGAAGCTGGCCGCGTAAAAAACGAGGTTCTTTTCGATCTAGGAAGAGAAAAATCAGAAAATATATTCCAAAAAAGCAAATGATTTTTCTATTGCATTTTAGCTTGTTTCTGGTAAAATGGTATTTATAAAAAATGTATAGTTCGCAATATGGAGCCTATGGAAACATAGGATAATTGGGAAGCATCGGTGAAAATCCGACGTGACAGCCATCACTGTAATTGACGATGAAAAGGGTTATATGCCATTGGGATGATCGTATCCTGAGAAGGCGGCCTTTTCCGGCAAAGCCGTAAGTCATAAGCCAGGAAACCAGCCATATTGTCAGAGGAAGTATGTATTCCTGGGTAATGGGGAATATACCTGTTTTATGGGTGGTGCCCGTAAATAGTTGGCTTCAAGCCGCTTTCTCTGAAAAGAGAAAGCGGCTTTTTTGTTGCCAGAAATATTGAAAGGGGATATCCCCTTTCGTTGTATGCGTAGCATACAACGAAACAATCTTGAACGCTATAAAATTTTCGTCGTCTATTTGCATGTTATCCAATGATATATATGTTATCCAATGATATATATGCACCAAACCGCGTGTATGAGGTGAAAGGATGAAAATGGCCTGTATACTGGCGGCGGCCTTTCTGTTGGACTGCCTGCTGGGCGATCCCCGCTGGCTGCCCCATCCCATATGCCTCATCGGCAAGCTGATAGCCGGCACTGAAAAGGGAATGCGTCGGCTGATTAAGAACCAATTTTTCGGCGGGCTCCTTCTCGTCATCGTGGTGATCACGGTGAGTACGGCGGTGCCGTGGGCGATTCTGATTCTAGTGGGCATGATCAATCCATGGTTGGAAACCGTGCTGCAGGTGTGGTTTTGCTACCAGATTCTGGCGATGAAATCGCTGCGCACCGAGAGTATGCGAGTGTACACGCCCCTCAAGGCGGGAGATTTGCCCCTGGCGCGGAAATATCTGTCCTGGATCGTGGGGCGGGAAACGGACCCGCTGGATGAGGAAGGGGTGGCCAAAGCCGCAGTGGAAACGGTGGCGGAAAACACCTCGGACGGGGTGGTGGCCCCGCTGATTTTCATGGCTATTGGCGGCGCGCCGCTGGGATTTCTCTATAAAGCGATCAACACCATGGATTCCATGATCGGGTATAAAAACGACAAGTATATTCGCTTCGGTCGTGCTGCTGCCAGGCTGGACGATGCGGCCAACTTCATTCCTGCCCGGCTGTCTGCGCTGCTGATGATTCTGGCGGCGTACATCCTGCGCTTTGATGGCGGAAACGCCCGGCGCATCTATTGGCGGGATCGCCGCAACCACAAAAGCCCCAACAGCGCTCAGACCGAGTCGGTGTGCGCCGGCGCACTGCACATCCAGCTGGCGGGGCCTGCCGTGTATTTCGGCAAGCTGGTGGAAAAGCCCACCATTGGGGATCGGGACCGTTCCACGACGGCGGAGGATATCTGCCTGGCCAACCGGCTGATGATCGGCACCTCGGTACTGGCTGTGCTGCTGATGATCGGGCTGCGGCTATTGCTGTGGTGGCTGCTGCAACTGGTAGGCTGACGAGAGAAAAAGGGAGGACGGCGTATGCCCGCGCACAATCTGATACACGGCGGTGACGTGTACACGGCCATGGAAAACGGGCTGGAACGGCCGCTGGATTTTTCCGCCAATATCGGGCCGCTGGGCCTGCCGCCCGCTGTGGCGGAAGCGGCTTGGCGGGCAGTGGGGAGCTGCGATGTCTATCCCGATCCCCTGTGCCGCCGACTGAGGGCAGCGCTGGCGGAAGCGGAGGGAGTACCAGCGGACTGGATCACCTGCGGCAACGGGGCGGCGGGGCTGCTGTTCCGCTTTGCCGGCGCGCTGCGGCCGAAAAAGGCGCTGCTGCTGGCCCCGGGCTTTGCTGAATACGAACAGGCGTTGGCGGTTTCCGGTTGTGACATTGTTTTCCACCCTTTGCGGCGGGAGGACGAGTTTCTGCCTACGGCGGCGCTGCTGGACGCTATCACGCCGGATATGGATGTGTTGATGCTGTGCAATCCCCATAATCCCATCGGGGCGCTCATGTCCCTGGACTTTTGCCGAGCGGTTGCCGACCGCTGCTGGGAGACGGGGACGTGGCTACTCATGGATGAGTGCTTCATCGATCTTACCGACGACCCGGCCCGGCACACCATGAAGCCGCTGCTGGGGAAATATCCGCGGCTGTTTCTTCTCAAGGCATTCACCAAGCTGTACGCCATGCCGGGGCTACGGCTGGGGTACGGGCTGTGCGCGGACGGCGGGCTGTTGGAGTGCATGGCTGCCTGCGGCCAGCCCTGGAGCGTGTCGGTGCCCGCCCAGGCGGCGGGGCTGCAGGCGCTGCAGGAACAGGATTATGTGCAGAAAACTCGCGTCCTGGTGCGGGAGGAACGGGCTTTCCTTACGGCGGGGCTGCGGAAGATGTCGTTGGAGGTTTATGAAGGGGCGGCTAATTTTATCTTTTTCCGTGCCCCGGGGGTGACTGACCTGCACCGCCGCACCGAGAGCCGGGGCATCCTCATCCGCAGCTGCGGCAACTACCGCGGGTTGGAGAAGGATTATTACCGGGTGGCGGTGCGCACACGCGGGGAAAACGAGCGGTTGCTGGCTGTGCTCCGGGCGGCGGTCTGCTGATACCTAATGGCAGGAGAATGAGCCTATGGCAAAATCCATTATGATACAGGGTACTATGTCCAATGCGGGGAAAAGCTGGCTGACTGCCGGGCTGTGCCGGGTGTTTGCCCAGGACGGCTACCGGGTGGCGCCCTTCAAATCCCAGAATATGGCACTCAATTCCTTTATCACCCGGGACGGCTTTGAAATGGGCCGAGCCCAGGTGGTGCAGGCGGAGGCCGCCTACCGGGAGCCGGATGTGCGGATGAACCCGATCCTGCTCAAGCCCACCAGTGACCAGGGCTCGCAGGTCATTGTCAACGGTGAGGTGCTGGGCAACATGCCGGCGGCAGAATATTTCCGCTACAAGACCAGGCTCGTCCCCGCGATTATGGAGGCATACAGCTCCCTGGCGGAGGAAAACGATATCCTGGTCATCGAGGGTGCGGGCAGCCCGGCGGAGATCAACCTCAAGGCACAGGATATCGTCAATATGGGCATGGCCAAAATGGCCGGCGCGCCTGTGCTGCTGGCCGGGGATATTGACCGCGGCGGGGTGTTTGCTTCCCTCTACGGTACGGTGATGCTGGTGACCGAGGAGGAGCGGGCCTACATCAAGGGCACGGTCATCAACAAGTTCCGCGGGGACGTGGAGATTCTGCGCCCCGGCCTCAAAATGCTGGAGGATTTGATTCACATACCTACCCTGGGTGTGGTGCCCTATGCCCGGCTGGACATCGATGATGAGGACAGCCTTTCCGAGCGTCTGACCGACAGCGGCGTCGTGGGGAGCATCGAGATCGCGGTGATCCGTCTGCCCCGCATTTCCAATTTTACCGATTTCACCCCCCTGAACTACATAAACGGCGCCGTGGTGCGCTACATCACCCGCCCCGAACAGGCGGAAGGCGCGGACCTGCTGATCCTGCCCGGCACCAAAAACACGCTGGGAGATCTTAAATGGCTGCGGGAAAGCGGTATGGAGGCAGCGGTGAAAAAGCACGCGGCCTGCGGCAAGCCGGTCATCGGCATTTGCGGCGGCTATCAGATGCTCTGCCGCAAGCTCAGCGATCCGCATCAGGTGGAGAAAGGCGGCGAAATGACGGGCATCGGCCTCCTGGACGCGGAAACGGTGTTTGAAACCCGCAAGCAGCGCACCCGGGTTACCGGCACGGTGCAGCGGCTGGAGGGGATATTTGCCCCCCTCAACGGCGTGTCTGTCGAGGGGTATGAAATCCACATGGGGCGGACCGTCTCCTCTTCGCTGGAGCCGGCAATATCCCTTGCCAGGGAAGAGGGAGATGTCCACGGGGACGGGCTGGCCGACGGCAACGTGTTCGGCAGCTATGTCCACGGAATATTTGACAGTGACGAGCTGCTTTCCTGCCTGACCCGTATCCTGATGCGCATGAAGGGCCTCGAGGAGGAAGCCGCCGTGTTCGACCTGGCGGCTCATAAGCAGCGGGAATACGACCGACTGGCCGATCTCATCCGCTCGTCGCTGGATATGCAACAGATTTATAATATTTTAGACAAAGGTATACAGGGCTGAAGAGATTGACACCCACTGAAAACAGGTGGGAAGAACAACCTTATGAAGGGTTTCCAGGTTAATAAGCAGTTCTACATATTAAACTGCTGTGCGGGATGGAGAGGAACATATGTTGGTACAACCCGTTACGGGAGAAGTTTTGACGCAGAAGAAGAAAAGTTTAGTCCTTTCATTTCCCTCGGAACGGTTGGTATTGAGTACTTCTGTATATAATGGCGGCATACGAGAGGACTTGACAGCGGTATTCAATTATGACTGCAAATCGGAGGAAACCGGCCGCTGTGAATTGCGGGCGGAAAGTTATGAAGAAGAGCTTCGTCTGACCGCTTTGGATCTGGGACTCGACCCGCTGCATACCACGGGTCTGTCTACTGCAGCGCAGATGAAGAACGCCGCCCAGTTTTCCGAAAGCTTTGAAGGCGTAACCGTGACAGCTATTGCCACAGGCGGTATTGATATAAATGCTGTGCGTGCCGGTGATCCCGCTTCTTACTGTGAGCGATCCGGCGTATTTGAATCGCTGACGCCAGGTACCATCAACCTGTTTGTGATAATAGGATGTCGGCTTTCACCCGGCGCACTTGCCCGTGCGCTGGTTACTTGCACGGAAGCGAAAGCAGCCGCTGTGCAGGAATGGCTGATTCCCAGTTGCTATTCCCACGGGATCGCCACCGGCTCCGGTACAGATGGTACTATTCTTGTGTGCAATCCCGCCTCGCCGATAGAACTGACTGATGCCGGTACGCATGCCAAGCTGGGCGAGATATTAGCGGGCTGTGTAAAAAAGTCAGTTCAGCACGCCCTTTTTCTTCAGACCGGCATGTGTCCGGCTTATCAACATGTTGCCTTGCGTCGGTTGGAGCGATTCGGGCTGTGTGCGGAGACGGTGCGCTCCTGGGGCTGGGACGCTGCGCTGCCTGACGGGATCGCCACGGAGGAAGAAAAAAGTCAGGGGCTTGTGCTGTCATCTATGGTGGCCTCGCTGCTGGAACAGTACGAAAACGGGCTGTTGAAAGGGCAGGAAGTCTGTTTAGCACTGGATATGCTATGGGGTAGGATAGGTTTTTTGCCGAAGGAGTTACATGACTGGGTAAACGCCTATCTGTCTAGTTCTTCAGACAGGAAACCAGTACCATTGTAATATGAAAACATCATGTTGTAAGAGAAAAATTCCAAAGCTCCAGATTTTGAAAAAGACAGGGATAATTATACGGACGAAGTCAGATTGTTTCAAATCGCCTTTTGGGCGTTGATATAGATACCTTTAAGCAAAGAGGGAGGAATATAAAAAATCTGCCACTGTAAAGTAAATAGGAAATAGATAAGATTATATAGGGAGGTCATAAAAGGTGAAAAGAAGACTATGCGCCTTGGTGCTGTCGATAACAATGTTATCGACTTCTCTGTCTGTTTTGGCTGGAGATGCGCCGAATCCTGAAACCGAGGCAAAAGAAAGCGCACTCAATTACACACAGTTCTTAGGCAACGAGGGGCTGCAGGGTGTTTATGACACAAAGACACCCCGCACGGCGGATGAACTGGAGTTAAAGTGGAAGGTACATACCACATTAAGCGGGGGATGGAACGATACGCCTGGCTCTCCGATTGTTGTGGGCGATTATGTTTATTGCTACAGTTCTCAATATCTGCATAAATATGAACTGAAAACCGGAAAAGAGGTCGCCTCCGCCCAGGTGTTCGGTAAATCCACCAACCAATTTATGATTAACCTCTGCTATGGTGATGGAAAAATTTTTGTTCCTGTGAAAACCAACAATATGGATGATGGCACAGGCGTTGTCAAAGCGCATCTGCGGGTTTTTGACGCGGATACATTGGAACAGCTTTATATTACGGATGATGCAATGGCCACAAGTGATACACAGACGGCGGTTATGTACCATGATGGATATGTGGTAACCGGCGGATATGGCGGCAAAGGATTTTATGTGTGCTATAGCACTGAGGATGAGGATCCCACCAGAGGGGATGAAGTTAAAGAAGCGGTTTGGAGCATACAAACCCAAGACAGAGCGCAGAGCTTTTCCTGGAATGGTGCGGCATTTGTCGGCGATTATGTATATTATGCAGATAAAGGCCGTTCGCCCGGCCCGGCTATCATCTATGTGGTCAACTATAAAACCGGCAATATTGCTCAGCAAATTGAGTTGCCTCAAGGGTACATGTGCAATTCCACAGTCGTCTACAATGACAAAAACAACCGTCTCTATGTTCCGTCTAACAACAATGACGGAGGGGCTTCCATTCGAAGCTATGAAATCCAGCCGGATGGCACGCTGAACGAGGATGAAGATACCATAAAGGAATGGAAATCCGGCACAAAGGGAGGCGGCACCCAGTCCACACCGGTCATCTATAATGATCGTCTGTATATCGGCGGAGGCGGCGGTACCATGGGTTCCAGTGAGCCGTTCCATGTGGTTGACGCCAATACCATGGAAACGATTTATACCATTGATGGGCTGATTACAAAAGGCTCTGCGGCTGTATCGACCGCCTATGCGACCGAAGAAAATGACCACCAGGTTTATATTTACATGGTGCCGTATAATTGTAATACCGACGAGAATTTCTGGATTATCTCCGATAAGCAAGGACAAACCGAACCGGACTATGAAACCGCCAAAACCGTTGGCAATAATTTTTGTTCCCAGACGGTGGCTGTTGCGCCGAATGGATATTTGGTCTGGTATCAGGATGATGGGTATCTGTATGTCTACGGCCGGGAGGATGATGCGCCGGTTACCGGTGAGGATGTAAACGCACAGATTGCCCGTCTGGCTGATCCGGCTGATTTCGGTTATTACAATAAAGTAGAGATTGCACGTATCCATGAGCGCTATGATGCGCTCAGCGACGCTGAAAAAGAAAAGGTAACGGAATACGAAAAACTGCTGGAAATCGATAAAGTGATGCTGCTTGATGGCAAAAATGCGGTGGAGCGCTTGAACAGCGGAATTGCTGCATTGCCGGATACGATCACGCTGGACAATAAGGATACGGTCCTGACGCTGCGCAGCATTTACAACAAGCTGTCGGAAGATGAACGGCAAGCAGTGGTAGGTCTGGACAAGCTGGAAGCGGCGGAGACCGCGATTGCAGCGCTGGAAACCGAACAGGCCATTACCGCACTGGTGGGGAATATCAACGCGCTGCCGTCTATCGACAAGCTGACCTCATCCGATGGCGGCAACGTGAAAAAGCTGATCGAACAATATGAGACCCTGAAACAGGATGATCGGGAAAAAGTAACAAACAGTGCGCTGTTGCTGGCCGCTTTTGAACGCATAACGGCCATTGAGAAGCAGATGGCGGATGTGGAAGCCATGATTAAAGAGAAGCTGGAAGGCGTGACCGTGACCCTGGACACCAAAGAGGACATTCAGGCCATCGACAAGGCCATGGAGGGCTTGGCCTCCACTGATGTGGCAAAAATCACAGCGGTGGAACAATTCCTGAGCCCAGCTAAGGTGGATCTGGTAAATCTGATGCTGAAGGAGCTGGTCGAGGACGGCCAAACCGTGACGGTTACCCAGAAAAACAAGGAATCGCTCCAGTCCCTCGTGGATGAAATCATTCAGTATTATACAGGGATTTCAGAAACGGATAAGAAATATGTGGAAGGTTATGAGGCTGTAGCCACGGTACAGGCGGCCATCGATGCTCTTGAAGAAAAGGATTCCGACTCGAATGAAGGAAAGCCTACCCCTGAGACGGGAGACCACCTGCCGACTGCGGCTCTGCTGCTGGTACTGGCGGCGGGAAGCATCCTCCTCATAAACCGGAAACGCAAATAATCTATAAGCGGAAAGCGGCCGGAATACCGGCCGCTCTTCCCCGTTTCATGGACTTCTTCCCTGGAAGGCCATGATGAAGAATCTCTTCGGAAGGAGTCCGATGGATGAATACCATGAAAAAACGAATCCGGCTGATTGTCCTCATTGCGGTGGTGGCTGTAATGGCAGTGACGGCGATTCTCCATTTTTCCTTGGAACCGGCTGATTACCGGGTGGAAATTCATAAGCAGGCCGCCGCTGCCTTGACCCTGCTGGAGGAAGCTGTGACCGGGAACGACGAGGGACAGTATTCTGAGGATGCTGTTTTGGCTCTTCAGACATCGCTGGACAGAGCCAATGAACTGGCTGACAGCGATCTATCCGCCACCGATGAATTACGGGATTGCTATAACCAGATCAAAAAAGACATCAAGACATTTAAGAAACAGAAAAACCAGCTCTGTGTTTCTGCGTCTTCTCTGGAAGCTCTCAAGGAAGAAGAGGCGGATTTTACCCAGACCATTAAACTGGACGGTGTGGGGGATATCGTTTGGCGGCTTCCCTGCAAGGAAATGGGCCAGGCCGCACCGGTGAATCTGCAGATAGAGGCCGAAGGCTTTTATGGCGATCAGGTTCGCTCCTTAATGGAGGTCAACGGCCTTCAAGGAACCGTGCTGCACTTTCTCCACAATGGTGCTCTGCCTGTCCGGGCGGATATCACCTTGTATCAGCAGATGGACACCGCTCACCTCTACCGGTATGACGCCGTTCGGAACGCCCTTATCTATGTCTGCCCCGCCAAAACGGCAGGAGAGGAAGTGACCTTTTCCATCGCCATGGGCGGTTATTGGATAGTGAGTCCCGCCAATCCTGAAGATCTGGTCAAAGGAACCACTTCGTCTGCACCAACAGAAGATCAGACTACCCGCCCCTCTGAGATTAACGGGACAGAACCCGGTACACCTCCGACCTCCACGCCTACCAGTCCGATGGGCCCCGGGGCTGATGCTACCGGTACAACTTCCAAGCCGAATTCAACCACCACAGAATCGAAAGAAATTATTCTAACCCAACCTTCGTCCTCGATTACGACTCCAGCACATAAGAGTTATGTGACCGTCTCTATTCGCTGTGACACCATTCTGGACAACATGGATGATCTGAAACAGGGATTGGAGGACTTTGTGCCGGCTGACGGTGTTATTCTCGCTCCTATCAAAGTGGAAATTCTTGAGGGTGAAACCGCCTTTGACGTGCTGAAAAGGGTGACCCGCAATGAAAAAATCCAAATGGAGTTCCGCAATGCCCCTCTGTACAGCGGGGCATATGTGGAGGGGATCGGCCACCTGTATGAGTTTGATTGCGGTTCGGGCAGTGGCTGGATGTATAAGGTCAATGGCTGGTTTCCAAACTACGGCTGCAGCCAGTATCAGCTCAAGGACGGGGACACTATGGAATGGTGCTATACCTGTGACGTGGGCAAGGATGTGGGGGATCAGTATTGGGATTAGAGCTGTTTAATCTGGGGAAGGAAAACACGTTTGCTACCTATCACCCGTTAGTGAATTTTCTCTACTTCGTTGCCGTGATCGGTATCGGGATGTTTTCCATGAATCCTTTTTTCTTGGCACTTACTTTCACCGCCTCCTTTGCCTATTCCCTGCTGCTCAATGGCTGGAAGGCTCTGCGGTTTACCATCTGTTTTCTCATTCCCATTATAGTGATAATGGCGGTAGTCAACCCTCTGTTTAACCATCGGGGCGTTACCGTCCTCTTCTATCTCAACGGCAATGCCATGACCCTAGAGGCGATTCTTTACGGGCTGGCGGCCGCGGTGATGATGACTGGCATTCTCATCTGGTTCAGCTGTGCCAACAAGGTGATCACCCCCGACAAGTTTCTCTATCTGTTCGGTCGGGTGCTGCCGGTGCTGTCCCTGCTTTTGTCCATGAGCTTCCGGTTCATCCCCCTGCTGAAAAACCGGTACCGGGAGATCTCCATGGGGCAGCGCTGCATGGGCCGCCAAGGAGGGAGCCTGATACAGCGGGGCCGACTGCTGGCCAAGAAGGTATCCATCCTCATTTCATGGTCCCTTGAAGCGGCTATTGAAACCTCTGATTCCATGGAATCCCGAGGTTACGGACTCAAGGGCCGCACCTGCTTCCACTTGTTTCGCTTTGATCGACGGGACGGGGAAATGCTGGCTCTGATTCTGCTGCTGACGGCGGCGGTGATTGCCGGGATGACGCAGGGAGTCCACAGCATGATTTTCTATCCTGCGTTGGTCCTGCCCCCCGCCACCTGGCTGACGTGGCTGACCATCACGGCTTACGGCGCGCTGCTCCTGCTGCCGCTGTTCATTGAATGGGAGGGGGCATTGAAATGGAAGCACTGGCGTTCCGCCATGTAGATTTTACCTATCCGAACACCGACAAGAAGGCCCTGGACGATGTGTCCTTTGCCGTGCGGCCTTCAGAGTTTATCGTCATCTGCGGCAAATCCGGCTGCGGGAAGAGTACCTTGCTCCGGCATATGAAGAAAAACATGATGCCTTACGGAGATAGACAGGGAGAAATACTTTATGAAGGCCACGATCTGGCTGAACTGGACAACCGGGTCAGCACCGCTGAAATCGGCTTTGTCCAGCAGAATCCGGAAAACCAGATTGTCACCGACAAGGTCTGGCATGAGCTGGCCTTTGGCCTGGAGAGCCTGGGAGTTTCCAACCAGGAAATCCGGCGACGGGTGGCGGAAATGGCCAGCTTCTTTGGCATCCAGTCCTGGTTCCGCCGGGAGGTGTATGAGCTGTCCGGCGGTCAGAAGCAGCTGCTGAATCTGGCCTCAATCATGGCAATGCAGCCCAAGGTGCTGGTATTGGACGAGCCCACCTCTCAGCTGGATCCCATCGCCGCCACCGAATTTCTGGAGACCCTGGCCAAAATCAACCGGGAACTGGGTACTACCATCATCCTGTCCGAGCATCGGCTGGAGGAGGTATTCCCTATGGCCGACCGGGTGATGGTGATGGAGGAGGGGAAGGTCACCGCCTTTGACACCATCGATGTGGTGGGCCGGTTCCTCAGTGGACAGGGGGAGCGGCATCCGCTCTTTCTGGGGCTTCCGGCCCCTATGAAAATCTATGCGGAGGTGAAGCCAGAGGGCCCTTGCCCGGTGACGGTGCGGGAGGGCCGCCTCTGGCTGGACGAACTGTTGTCGGCAGGAATCCGGGAGAGGGAACCCGCCCCCCTGCCGCCTCAGTGCCCCCGGAACCCGAAAACCCCGCCCCTGTTGGAGCTGACAGAGGTGTGGTTCCGGTATGAGAAAAACGGGGCCGATATCCTGCGGGATTTGAACATGCGGGTGGAAAAGGGGGAGTGGTTTTGCCTGGCGGGGGGCAACGGCGTGGGAAAAAGCACGGCCATGAAGGTAGCCGCCGGCCTGTTGAAACCCTACCGGGGCCGGATAAAGCTGCTGGGCCAGGAGATGAAAAAGCCGGGAGACCGGGAACAGGCCGACTGTCGCCTGGGGCTCCTTCCCCAGAATCCCCAGGCCCTTTTCACCGAAATCACCGCCGAGGAGGAGCTGTTTGACGGGTTGGCCGGGACCAAAGGCTCCGAAAAGGAGAAGCTGGAGCGGGTGAACGATATGATTTCCCTGCTTCGGCTGGAGGGGGAGAGAAAGCTGCACCCCTACGATATGAGCGGCGGGGAGCAGCAGCGGCTGGCCTTGGGCAAAATCCTCCTGCTGGAGCCACAGCTTCTGCTGTTGGATGAGCCCACCAAGGGGCTGGATCCCTTCTTCAAGACCATTCTGGCGGATATTCTGAAGAAGCTCCAGCAGCAGGGCGTGACCATCTGCATGGTGTCCCATGACATCGAGTTCTGCGCCGAATACGCCGATACCTGTGCCATGTTTTTTGACGGCGGGGTGGTGTCTCAGGATGCGCCCCGAGCCTTCTTCGGCAGCAACAGCTTTTATACAACCGCCTCTAACCGGATGTCGCGGCATCTGTTTCACGGGGCAATTACATACCGGGATGTGGTGGATTTATGCGGCAGGAATTTGATGCCGTCCAACTGAAGGCACGAAAAAAGCGGACCATTCTGTCCGCCCTCATCAGCTTTATTCTCATCCCCCTGACCATTTTTGTGGGGATTGTCTTCCTTGACGATCAACGGTATCTGCTTGTGAGCCTGTTTATTGTCGTTTATACCATGATCCCCTTCTTTCTGGTCTATGAAAATCGAAAGCCTAAGGCCCGGGAGATTGTGACCATAGCCATGATGTCGGCGATAGTGGTCTTTTTCAACATGATCAGCTATATGATGACCCCCTTTCAGCCGGGAACGGCCTTGGTGATCATCACCGGCATCGCCTTCGGACCGGAAGCCGGGTTCCTCACCGGCGCTTTGGCCCGCCTGATATTGAACGTGTTCATGCAGCAGGGCCCCTGGACCCCCTGGCAGATGTTCTGCTGGGGGCTGCTGGGCTTTCTAGCCGGGATCATCTTCAATAAGGTGGAGCTGAACAAAATCAAATCCCGGAACTTTCAGATCGTGCAGGGTCCGGTGCTTTGCATGGGGGTCAGCCTGTTGGTGGCCCTGGCCGGGCATCAGCTGGAGAGCGGCTTCCCGGAAGGAGGGGCGCGGCTCTGGCTGCTAGTTGGTGCCTTGGTTTCTCTGGTGCTGCTGCTGGGCTATACAATCTACATGGCTGCCCGCCAACGGGAATGGCAGGGGGCGGCTGGCTTCCTCATCTGTTTAGCGGCAGCGGCCGGCCTGGCCTGGATAGCCCATCTTACCGGATACACCGATACCTTCCTGGGCTGGAAACTATATGCTTTTGGTGCCCTGGGGCTGTTAATCGGGCTGCTGATTCAGCGAAAGCGGCTACCCATCGATGACCTGACTCTGGCCCTTTTCGGGTTCCTGACGGTGTTTGTCATATATGGCGGCATCATGAACATTGCTACCATGGTGATGGCCAGTGCCCTACCTGCTTCCGGCATCAGCATCAGTGCCGAGTCCCTGGCCATCCTGTATATTTCGGGGGCTCCCTACGATGCGGTACATGCCCTTGGAACTGCACTGTTTCTTTTTGTTTTTGGAGACATGATGATCCGTAAACTGGAACGGATTAAAATCAAATACGGGTTTTATCGATGAAGTCACACTATACCCAATATCGTTGCCTTAATTCGACAGAAAACGCGATTTAAAAGGCTCAATGAGAATGGATGATACTGTGCGAGAGAATAAACAGGAACAAGCGATCACTATGTTAAAGATGAAGCAGGTTGAAATCAACAGGTTGCCGAAAAAGGGTGACTTTGAGCCTTATGAGATTAGTTTTATCAAGTCGATGTTAGGGCCGTGGCCTCGTGCTCTGGAAGCAGCCGGACTGAAACCGGTCAGTAAGCATTATATAGAGAAAAAAGTACGGAACAAACAACGAAACGCAAGAAAAAGAATGCGGGATACGGGCTCTTAAATATCCACATACATCTTATCTAATAGCCAATTTGTCGTTCTTTACAATAAAATATGTTTTGTATCTGCGTTGCGTCCGGTTGGACGCTTGCCGGGCTTAGGAGCCCGGCACAGGGAATGCGGTGAAAATCCGCAGCAGTTCCTCCGCTACTGTAAGAGTGACGACCGCTTCACGGCGATAAAGCCGCCAGTCACTGCGCCTAAGGGCGTGGGAAGATGAAGCCAGTAGGATGACCTCAAGCCAGGATACCTGCTCAGAATACAGGAAAATCCTTTTTCGGTGGAAGAACGATTTCCGGTTTTTACAGTGACAAGGAGTCTTGCTCTGCAGGTGCGCCTTGAGCTGTTCTGATGCGCGGAAATCGAATCACCTTCCCAAAGGTGGTTCGATTTTTTCTGTATCAGGACTCCTGCCGCTGCGAAAATAAATACGATCCCATAAGGGAATCACAGAGAGGAAGTTGTATCACTAATGAAAAGTTGGACACAAACCCTGCGAAAGCCTGTAGCCGCCCTGGCGGCGGTTTTCCTTCTGGTCGGCAGCGCTCTGACAGGCGCCGCCGCTGGGACCGGGGAGGCGCCGGCCCCGTCTGCCTCTACCCTGGACTGGAACCAGTTTCTGGGCAACGAGGAGTTGAAGGGCGTATCCGATGCCAAAACTCCACGGACGGCCGAGGAATTCAAAAAGGCCTGGATCAGCACGCAGCACAAGGGAAACATCATGTTTAACCACATCTCTCCCACGGTCATCGTCGGGGATTACGTCTACTATTACCTGACCGATCCGGATACCGAGTACACCGCGTCCACCAACCGCACCCTGGTGAAGGCAGACGCTAACACCGGAGAGATCGTGGCCAAGTCGGCAGAGTTCGCTGGCGGCGGGCAGTTGCTGCCCCAGATTGCCGCCGGAGGCGGGAAGATCTACATCTTTGGCTTGGAAACGGACGGCAGTCGAATCTATGCCTTTGATCAGGGGGATATGAGTCTTTCCTTCAAAACCGCGGTGATTTCCGGTCGACAGATCGAATCTCCTATCCTCTACTACGATGGATATGTCTATGCGGGAGTTTACGGCGGATCCAAAGAAAAGCCTGCCCAGTTCGCCTGCTTTGATGCCACCAAGGACAGCGACGGGGAGCTGGCCCCCACTTGGACCTATTCCGAAACGGTTTATCACAACCGGGGCGGTTATCTGTGGAGCGGTCCCACCATTGTGGGGGATGCCATTGTCTTCACCAACACCAACGGCTACATCACCTCCCTCAACCGGAAGACCGGCGAGATGATCGATACCTATCTCATTCCCGAAGACTTCCAAGGCGGGGAACAGCTAACCACCACCCCCTATTATTATGAGAAAAACCAGCGGCTGTATGTCTCCACCGCCGGTACCTACGGCGGCATCCTGGGAATTAAGATGAACACCGACGGCAGCTTCAACGAGGAGGATGTCATCTCTTTCCTGGATACCAGAACCGGTAAGGCCATTAAATCTTCGGTGGTCATCTACAACGACCGGCTGTACGTCATCGGCGGCGGCGGACACGGCGGAAGCGGCGCGCCTTTCCGGGTCATGGACGCCAACACCCTGGAGATCATTTACGAATATGAGGAGCTGAACGCCAAGGGCTCCATTGTCCTGACCACCGCCTACGCCACCAAAGAAAACAAGCAGACGGTATACCTTTACGCCATGGCTTACCAGAATCCCAAGCATGTAGAGAACAACCAAAATGTGTTCGATGAGATGAACGTCTATGTGTTCCAGGACTATGAAGGGCTGGATCACGCCATCTGCGAAAAAGTGGATCTCATTGAGCTGGGGATTGTGGAGCCCACGCAAGGCCAATACATCTCCCAAACCTTCTCCATCGACCAGTTCGGCAACCTGTCCATGTACTGGGACAGCAACTATGTGATCTGCATCGGCAATAAGAAGGACACCGCCATCACCGGCGATGACGTGAAACAGCAGATCGACCGGATGCCCGAAGTCAACGAATACAAATACTACAACAATTTTGAGCTCCGCCGGATCATAGAGCGGTATGACAACCTCAGTGACGACGAAAAAGCCAAGGTCACCAACCTGGACAAGCTGACCGCCATGCTGGAGGTCTCCGAGAAGCTGCCGGAAGAACGGCTTGACGAGCTGATGTCGGCCGTCGATGCCCTGCCGACAGCGGATAAGCTGACCCTGGAAGACGCTGAAACCGTGGAAAACCTGTATACCCTCTACAGCCAGATGGCGGACAAGACCCTGGTGGAAAACGGGGATGTACTGGAGGCGGCCTACGCCAAAATCCAGCAGCTCCGCGGGGAAGACACCGCCGCCAAGCTGGTGGCGGATATCGCCGCTCTGCCGGCCGTGGACAAGTTGACCCTGGCCGATGAAGGAACCGTAAGTGGTCTGGAATACCGGCTGGAAAATCTGGCGGAAGAGTATGCCGAGCTGGTAACCAATGCGGATCTTTTGAAGTCCGCCCGTGTCCGGCTCACCGAGATTCAATCCAAACTGGACGCCCTGGATATCCTGCTGACCACCAAACTCAACGGCGCCATCACCTTGGAAAGCAAGGGCCTGATAGATGAGGCCATCAAGGCTATGGGTGGGCTGGCGGCAGCGGATATCACTACTCTGACCAGCTACGAGCAGTATTTTGTACCTGCCGTTGTGGACTATGTCAATTTACTGGTTAACAGCCTCTTCACCGATGGCGAACTGACTTCTGTCAGTAAGGATAATGTGGCTTCCCTGAAAGATACCCTGGCCCAAATCGACACCTATTTTGCCCATATTCCTGAAGCAGCTCATAAATATGTGACGAAGGCAGATGCCGTGCAGGAAATGCGAGAGGCAGTTGCCGCCTTTGATGATACGCCCGAAACCGGCGATGTATTCCCCTGGACAGCTATTATCCTGTTGGGGTTAGCTCTGATTGCTGGAACGGTATGTGTCCGCCGTTTTCCAAAGCATGTCTAATATCTACAACCATCAGGGATTCAGACAGGACTCACTCATTTTAAGAGTGGCCGGCGGATAGTATTCGAATGAAGCCTTTCCGCTGGCTTTCTTTTTGTGAAAATTTCAAGCATTAGCCATGACCAATAAAACTGAACTTTTTTCTCCTGTCTATACCTGTGCGTTGTAAAACTGGTCGATAAAACATACAAAACCGAGATATGTGGAATAATCAGAGTCCCTTGAATCTTCTAAGGTTCCATAAAAACCCTCACCACTTGGACACGATCTTTCCGTACACCTGTTTTTTGTCGTAGCCATATTTTGTGATGACGATAATCACCGGATCACCGATGTGAAAGTCCTCGTCGTACTGTTCGGGAGAATAGGTGCATAAGCAGTCGAGATTGTCCTCCAGCCGGCAGAAGACGCCGCCGCGGTATTTTCCGGTGATGACCGACGCCCGGCGGCAGCCGACGGGGTGGCGCGTATCGATCCCGTCGAAGGGATGAGGCTCAGCCTCCTTAATGGAAACCGCCAGCTTTTCCGTGCCGGGAATATAGCCGGTGATGACGGCAGTACAGGCTTCACCTGGGTGATACCGCTCCCGCAGCTCCGGAATCATGGCGTAGGAGATGTCCCGGGGAGAAAGGGTCATGTCAAACCCACCACAGGTGATGAGCATATGCTGCCGGCCGACAGCCAGCACATGGATTGCCACCTTCTGACCGGTTTCAGGGTGTGTGCGCAGGAAAGCACGGCGGCGGATTGCCAGCGCCATGCGCCGGGACGCGATGCAGCACCCCGCTTCCCGGTCAATGCCGGTAATCACATAGTCAATGGTGGCGCCGGCCATGGAGCGCAGGACGTGGGGCGGCCGCTTGGTCGCTTCGTTGAACCATACCTCGTTCTCCGGGATCAGCACCTTGACCCGGTAGCCGATTACCACCAGACAGGGGATGCTCCTCTGTTCCCGGCTGCCGGTTTTTTTATTCCGAACCGTGACAACCGCCTGATCCATACCGGCCACGCGGGTAGTCAACAGGGATTCGGAGCGATAGGACGCATAAATCGCATTCCATTCCCGGAGCTGTTCATCCGACAGCTCCCTGTCCAGCGCCGCTGCGTCCCTGTCATCGAGATGGTGATTGTCTTTCACTGTTTTCATCCTCCTTGCTTGCATACTTGAAAAAGTGGTACTTCCCCTGCTCCTTCCACACGAAGCAATGCTCGCAGGGGATACGGACAAACGCCTGCTGCGCCGCTTTTTCCAGAACGAAAATCACCAGCCGGTACTTATGCTCGATGGTTTCCAGCAGCGCGCAGGTCAGGGCTTCCCGGCCGGCCAGTACCGGACAGACGTCGTACCGCCACAGCCGGTACTCCTGTTTCCCGTGGTGATCTTCCAGCCGCTGCTTGAAAAAGGTCAGGGAAAAAGGGGGCGCCCCCTGCTGGAACAGCTCCACCTTCTCCGGCTCCATGAGCAGCATAATGTCGATGGCCTCAATGACTACTGGATCATTTTTCTCATCGTCCGTGCGGGAGATAAAGCCGTGCAGACGCCGGATCTGTCCCAGGCATTCCAACTGGTGGACAATCGGTTCCCAAGTGGTATGGGGATAGGCCATCAAAAGCAGATGCCGGGCGGCGTCCTCCCGCATGGCCCCGACACGCCGTAGCATATCCAGAAGGGCTTTCTGGGCTTTACTCAGGAGCATCCCGGCTGCCCCCTTCCGACTGCGCATAAAAATCGGACGGCTTCTGATACGACGGCGGAAGATCCAGAATAAGCCCGCTGTCCTGTTCGCAGACACCGTTCACCAACACCGACATCAGATACGCGGTGGGGTTTGTCACGTCCCCCTCGTGCCGCTTCATGCTTTCAAGAGCCGTCATGAGAATATCCGCGTCCAGCCGGCCAAGATACCCGCGCACCGTTTCCCGCGGAAGCCGGGCATTGCCGATCTTCAGCGTCTCCGAGAAATACAGCCGTTCGATGGCCGCCCGGAACATGGCCTGTATGTTCTCCCGGAACAGATAGAGTTCGCACCGCTCAAAAATGTTCCGCAGGATTTCTTCATCGGGCGGTGTGTTCCTGGCTGCCGGCGCCGGACGGACAGACGGACTCTTCTCACTCTGGATAGTCTCAGTATGAATATTCTCAATCTTTTTAGGGTGCCGTTTCGACAGGTCTGGAATTGCGGTTTCAGCAGGTCTTGAACTGCCGTTTTGACAGGTCTGGATATGTGGTTCGGGCATATCTTGAACTGCCGTTTCAGCAGTTCTTGATGTGCTGTTTTGGCAGTTCTGCATGGGATAAGGCTCCACAGCGTTTTCCTCTGCCGGTTTGTCCAGGCTGTCCAGGAATTCCGCCGCATCCCTATCAGCCAGTTCCGCCTTCAGGACGTACAGCAGGTTCGGATACCCCCGTCCCTGCCGCTGCTCTACCAGCAGCCGGTTTTCAATCAATTCCCGGAAAGCCGCAATCGCCTTTTTATAGGAGATGTTCAGGGTGGCGGAGGCTTCCTCACGGGTGTAGATCAGGTAAACCTCGCCGTCATCATTGATCCAGCTGTTTTTCTGGGACAGGGTGAGCCGGTTGAGAAGCAGGGCATACACGAATTTGGCTTCGAGGGACATCTCTTTATACTGCGGATTTGCCAGCAGGGTCAAAGGAAAGCGCAGAAATTCCTCGTTCACTACATCGCATATCCGGTAGGTTCGTTCCATCATGAAATCCCTTCCTTTATCACAGGTCTTTGGGCGATACTTCCGTCAGAGTTTGGCAGTCGATACCGCGGGAAAAGTCAAAGGGTGGGTGCAGATCCAGTTCGTCGGCGTCCGGACGGTATTCTTCTTTTCCAGATACCGCGGGGGGCTTCTCCATCGGGCGGGGCAATGGGGCGGAACTTTGTGCATCCGATGCACAAGGTTTAGCTTTTTCTGTTTTTGTTTCCTGCGTACGCCACACGGGGATATGGTCGGCGGCCTTGCAGTACCGCAGTTTTTGAAAATCAGGGTGCTCCTCCGGACGGATTTTGTTTAACAGCAGCGGCTTGGAACCGCGTACGAGCAGAATCGCCTTGTCCCGCGGTAAACGGCGCACCTCATCGGGCATCATCAGCGGCCGTCCTGTGCTGATTTTGCTTTCAGTGTAGGCTCTGGCAGCCCGCAGGCCGGGGGCCAGCGGAGCGGTGGGAATACTGGTGTTGTTGACCCGCACCGTGATTTTTCCGCACTGGTCGCTGATATACTCCGCCGTCATGGCGTCGTTGCACCCGAGAAAAAGCTGATAATCGCAATCGCCCACCAGCTCCTGCCATTCGGTGCGGGGATACCGGTCAGCCAACTGACTGACCGACTGCGCCACGCACTGGATGTCGATATTCCGACTTCTCGATACGCTCAGATACTTTTTGCTGTTCGGCAGGTCGATGTTGCAGAATTCATCCATAACGACATTCACCCGCACGGGCAGCCGCCGGTTTTCCGATTTACGGGCAAAGTCGAACAGGCGGATAAAGAGCAGGGAGAAAAACATCGAAGACAGAAACCGGTAGGTGTCGTCCTGGTCGGAGATGATGCAGAAGTAGGCGCATTTCCGCCTTCCCGGTTCCTCCAGGTCGATTTCGCTGTACTTGGTGATACTGTCCGCCAGTTTATTCTGAAAGACATTCAGCCGCGAACCCAAACCGATCATGATGTTGCCCCAGATGTTGTGGGGTGCCTGTCGGAAAATGCCGTAAGGAGGCAGGGCCGGATGACCCGGCGGCAGCGCCCGAAATCTGGCGTCCAGTTCGTTGACCGAGGTGGACGCCAGCAGGCGGTAAATGGTACCCAGGCTGCGTTCCTCCGGCGGGAGCAGCGTATTCGTTCCCGGATAGGTCATGCTCTGGACAAAGTGAATCAGCGCCATGAGCAGGTTTTTCTCCGCTTTCGACCAGAAATCCTCCCGTTCTGAATCGGCGGAGGTGTTGCGGATGATGATCTCCGCAATATGCTGCACCAGATTGATGTCCCGGGAGGAATCCATCAGGCAGTTCCAGCCGTCTGACGCCTCCAGGTCCAGCAGGTTATAGCTACGGACAAAATACCCCTGTTCCCGCAGAAGCTCGGAATACATCTCGTAAAATTCGGCTTTGCTGTCACAGATCACCAGACTTTCCCCTCGCCGGGCGGCGTTCAGGATGAAGGGCATGATGACCCCACGGGATTTTCCGGTCCCGGGAGCGCCGTACACCATGATATTTTTCGACATACCCGGCAGATCCTTCATGCCGATATATTCGCCGCTGTCCAACCGGCCGAACAGGGTGGCGTTTATGGTATCCAGCCGCCCGATCTGCAGGACATTTTCCATTTCCTTTTTGCCCATCCATCCGGAGGTGCCGTGGGTGCCTTCCGGCAGGATTTCCAGCCCCCGTTCCTTGTCCATCACCGACCATCGGCCGGGCAGCAGGCCAAGCCCCTTTTTGGTAAACAGGCAATACAGGACAGCGGCGCCCAGGGTAATCCCCAGACCGTAGGGGGTAAAAACAGCACGGAGGTTTGATGCCGGATCCCAGGTGAAAGCCTCACCGGAGAATGCTCCCCCGGTGCCTCCATGAAGGGATGCCTCCAGAAAACGAATGAACATACCGTAAAAATAGAGGACGGCAATGGTGATCGCCGTGTATTTAGGCAGCTTCGGTTTAACCCGAATCCAGGCGGCCTCCGTCTTGTCCTCCAGTTTTCGGAGCTTATCCGAAAGACGGGGCATACAAATACCTTCCTTTCCCGGTCTGAAAAGGTGATTGATCCGGTTCGGGAAGCAGTGACGGCAGGCCAAGGATCTGCTCTGCGAGTTCTATGGTGATCGGATGCAGGACGGCGCTACGTCCCTTCAGAACTTCTTGTATGGCAGCCGTCTGGGTCGATAGCAGGATGATGTGTGCGTTGGCTCCCTTTTTTGATGCGATATGATTTTCAAACCGCTTGATATGGCAGTCGATACCGATGAGAAAATCCTCACCGGACGATTTGCTGCGCCCGTCCGACTGGCGGCTTGCGGGCGGCAGATAGTCTTTCCCGAGAAGCCGGCGGATCAGCTTCTGCCGATAATCCGGGACGGTCATGATGCGCAGTTGACGCAGGCCGTCTTCATTGAGCGGCAGAATCCCGGCCGGGCATCCGAACTTTTCCAGCGCATCGGAATAGGTATCGGTGGTGGATTTTTCTTTTCGGCGCCTTGGAGCTGTTACCGTTTCCAACACCTGCTCCAGCTTCCCTGCGCCGGTGTATAGGACAAAGGGCGTCCGGCCGCACAGCAGGCTTTCCGACCGGAAGGTGCGCTGCTCCACGCCGGCATACACCCCCTCGCTTTCCGGGACAATATAGTAGGGAATGAACGCCAGACTATCGGTATAGAGGAAGCCCGCCATCCGGGTGCCGCCCAGCACATTCGCACCCGCCTTGCGGCGCAGGGCGAAGGACGGCAGGAACGCCGGCACGCCTGGTTCTGCACCGGGAGAGGCCCGGAACACATCGGCGCCATAGCGCCAGAGAAATGACACGACGGACGCGGTTCTGAGACGGCGAGCCAGCGCCGGGCCAGCGCCACGGTACTGCTTGTCCGCCGCATAGGTAAACCCGGCTTCCCGCAGCAGGGAATATCCGGCCGGGGTGGGTCGGTAGCTGAGCCCGCACCGGCTTTGCCGGAGCAGCCCCAGCGACAGCAGGAGCCGGAAGGTTTCCCCGGGGAGGATGTCTGTGCCGGCCACCGGCAGGTCTTTGCACCAGGCGGAGAGCCGCAGCACGTCGATTTCTGCACAGGTGAAAATCATAAACCGCACCCCCCGACGCAAGCCTGCTTGTTTCCATCGGGTTTTTGAAGGCGAAAATGTCCAGTTTTCCGCATGATACCGCTGTTTCTGCCCTGTGCTTGCTGCGGTATAAAATCCAGCGTCCAAGTACTTTGCAAAACGGCGGTCAACAAGCACAGGGCAGCCGGCCGTTCAGAGCAGCTCGGCAGCCATCCTGTACAGAAAGTCCCCGGCCTCCCCGAAGGGCAGGACATAAATATGACAGCAGGATTCCTCATCCTGTACGGTGAACAGCCCCAGCGACAATTCAAACTGGTTGTCGTCCGGAAAGAGCCGTCCTTTGAGGGCGTTGGCAACGGCCTTGAAGCCCTTGTTGTCGTGATCGAACGCGCCGCAGCCGGCGTCCAACCTGTGCTCCACAATGGCGGTAAAGGCTTTGTCCCACAGCGGCAGTTCGCCGCCTGCCGCCTGAAAGGCGTCCAGCAGCCGGATTATGGTATCGGTGATGTACTGTGTTCCGCCCGATACCCGGCAATGCGGGAGCAGGGCGTTTAGGCGAATATCCATCCAGCCGGTGTCCATGCGGGTGACCTCGCCATAAATTTTTTCCGTATGGTAGTGGGCGCTCCCGAACCGCAGCGGCGGGAGCGCAGGCCGTACCCTTTCACACAGCCGCCGCAGGTCGATGCAGCACAGCTCGATCTTCTGCATGGCGGCGTCCAACAGGGTATTGACTTTTTCCGGCGACCGGCCTCCTTGCGCCAGTGCGTCGATATACGCAGAGCAGGCGTCCACCTGCCGCTGCATATCGGTTATGGTTTTTGCAGGTATTTCCATATAGACTTTCTTCCTTTCGCTGCATTTACAGTTGCAATCGTTGCAGAATCGTTATATAATAACGATACAAACGATAATAACGATAAGGTGGGCTGACAATGACATATGCAGAGAGCTTTACGGTGGAACTGAAACAGGAGGTCAATGCGGATTTTAAGAAGGAGGTTATTGCCTTTGCCAATACCGACGGCGGGGAAATCTATGTCGGTGTAGCCAAAGACGGAAGCGTTACCGGCGTACCAAAGGCTGAACAGGTGATGGAGCAGATCGGGAATATGATCCGCGACGGGATAAAGCCGGATTTATCCGGCTATACGGCGATTGAAGCTGTCCCCGAGGGGGGCAAAACGGTGGTGAAGATCACGGTGCTGCGCGGGGCAAAGCGTCCCTATCATCTGACGGAGAAGGGCCTGAAGCCCACCGGCGTCTTTATCCGGCATGGGGTGTCCTCCGTACCGGCCACCGAAGAGATGATACGGGAGCTGCTTCGGGAAAGCGACGGGGTAACCTTTGATAAGTCCCGCTGCGTCAATCAGGATTTGACCTTCGAGTATGCGGCCAAATATTTTGCCGACAACCATGTGTCCTTTAACGAGAACAACAAGCGCACGCTGCACCTGATCGACGCGGACGGGTATTACACCAACGCGGCGCTGCTGCTGTCGGATCAGTGCGAACACAGCATCAAATGCGCGGTGTACGAAGGAAACGGGAAAACCAAATTCAAAACCCGCAAGGAGTTTACCGGCTCGGTTCTCCGGCAGATGGATGAAGCATACGAATTCATCAGTCTGAACAACAACCTGAATTCCACCATCGAGGGGCTTAAACGGGTGGATAACCCCGACTATCCGCCCTATGCCATACGCGAAGCTCTCTTGAACGCCATTGTCCACCGGGACTATGACTATTCCGGCAGTATCCTCATCAACATCTTCGACGACCGCATGGAATTTGTCTCTATCGGCGGACTGGTGAAGGGGATGACGATGCAGGATGTTATGGGCGGCGTGTCCCAGTCCCGGAACATGGTGCTTGCCAATATCTTTTACCGGCTGGAGCTGATTGAAAGCTACGGCACCGGCATCCGACGGATCATGGAGAGCTACGAGGGCCGTATGGAACAACCGGTATTCGCGCCGGCCCCCGCCTCCTTTGTGGTGATCCTCCCCAAGATTACGGGGCAGCCCCTTACAGACGAATCATTGACCGACCGTGAAAAGGTCGAAAAGCTGCTGAAGGCCCGGGAAGAAATCACCCGGAAGGACGTGGAAACGCTGCTGGGCTGCTCCAAATTCCCGGCCATCAACATCCTGAACGAGCTGGTGGCGCAGAAAGTTGCCGTGAAGTCAGGCTCCGGCCCGGCAGTCAAATACCGGCTGGCATGAAAACTATTCACTCCTATCGGCTTGATGCTGTCTTTGAACGAAGCTTGACGCTCTATCAATATTTTGATAGAATATGTATATAATAAATCTGGGAGGTGTTCTTATGGCAGCTATCCGTCCAAGCTCGGATCTGCGCAACAAATACAATGAGATTTCCGAATTTTGCAACCGGTATCACGAACCTGTTTTTATCACGAAAAACGGGACGGGCGATCTGGTGGTGCTTTCCAACGCGGAATATGAAAGGCTTTGCGGCAAAGCCGAGCTGCACCGTCTTCTGGATGAAGGGCTGGCCGATGTTCGTTCTAAAAAAGGCCGGCCGGCCAAAGAGGTGTTCGCTGATATAGAGAGGAAGTTCGGATTTGATGAAGTATGAAGTCATCATTGAGAATTCCGCCGAAAGGGATTTATTAGAAATTCTGACATACATCAGCGAAACGCTTTTAGAGCCGGCCAAGCGGATTTATCTGTCCATAAAAGAGCAGGCGCAAAGTCTCGATCATATGCCTTTTCGTTATAACGTGATACAGGAAGAACCCTATTGCCAGATGGGGGTGCGACGGATGCCGGTTGAAAATTACACGGCGTTTTATGTGGTGGATGAAACCGGACATACCGTACATATTTTCCGGATTTTATACAATCGCCGGGAATGGCAAAGCTTAATCTGAGCGCAGCGGCTCGCCCAACGGGGCGGGCCGTTTTCTGTTAATATAATCTGAATTATGATAACTCAGATAATATTAACCCGGACTAAAATTCCTCTGCGGTTCACGCTTCTTCCGTTTCCGTTGCTTCCCTGACCTCACGCTTTTCCAGATCGGCCCGGTTGGTGGTAATCAGATCATATTCCATCTGGGAGGCGCGGATCTCCACACAGATCCGGCTTTTCCCGGCGCAAAGGAGACCCTGCCCCCGGCCGCACCGGACGATCTGCACAACTTCTTCTTCCGATAATCCGAGCTTTTCCTGGAGCTTACGGGCCTCCGGTTCTTCCATTTGGAGCAGCAGCTTGAAGCGGCTGTTGTTCAGAATCGCGTCACCGAATTTGCCGTCCCGCAGGGCAAAGTAGTCAATCGTGTTTTGGGTAGCACTGACGAAGATACCGCCGTATCCCCGGATGGTCTTTGCCAGTTCAATGACAAAATCCGCCGCCTGCTCGTTGCCTTCGTTCCCAGCAATCAGCCACAGCTCGTCGCCGATTACCGCTTTCTTGCGGGTGCGGGAACGGCTGGCTTCGTCCCGGATAAAGGAGGTAGCGATAAAGGTGGAGGAGCTGATGTCCCGCTGCTTGTTGCCCGACGTATCAAAAACGATGAAGGAAGAGGTCAAATCCACATTGGTCTGTCCACCCATGCCGAAGTCGATCAGTTCCTTGACAGACAGCGCCACGTTCTTCAGCACGGGAACTTTCAGCAGGAAAGGATACAGGTGGGCAAAATCCGGCATCTCTTTGAAAGAGCCGTCCGGCTTCAGCAGGGAAGCGTTGTCTTTGGTAATTCCGAAGCTCTCGTAACACTCCAGCAGGGCGATGTTGAGCTGGTAGGATTCCTCCGGCGTCATTTCCGGGTACCGCAGGCGCAGATAGGTGTGGATATCCTGCACCTTGTCCAGCAGCACCGAGTCGCTGCGCTGCACGTTGTCCGTCATGTTGCTGTCGATGTCCAGGGTTGTCCGCCGGATTTCCATGAGATTGATGCAGTCGGCGGAACCGGGCGCAATCCGCAGGTATTGTCCGCCGATGGCTTCGCAGGCAGTACGGTATTCAAATCCCTTTTCCGGGGCAACGATAAAGACCAGCACCCCGCGCATCCGCAGGCGCAGCGCAAACAATAGGGTCGTGAAGGTCTTGCCCGCGCCGGTCATTCCGAACATAGCGAACGAGCCGTTGCTGTACTGATCCGTATCGTAGTTGTCCACGATGACCGCCGAATTGTTGTGCAGGTTGATCCCCAGCAGCACTCCCGTGTCGTCGCAGAGTTCATAGGAGGAGAAAGGAAAGGCAGCGGCCGCGCCGCTGGTAAGGACGTTCCGCCGGGCTTTTTTGGCAAGGTCGGCGTCCAGCCGGACGACCGGCAGCATGGAGCGGAACCCCTGCTCGTGGCACCAGTCGGCCCGCCGGACGGTCATATTCATAGAGGCGCATAAATTCTGCACCTGCTGAACCCGGCGGCCCAGCGTTTCCCCGTCCAGCGCGGTCACTTCGATGAGGGTGTGCATATACCAGAAATCCTCGCCTTCCCGATTGAGCTTGTCCTTGATGTACAGCCCGGATGATATGGCGTCGTCCAGTTCCTCGTAGTCGGCGCGGGTGTCCTCGATGTCCCGCATCCGTGTCCGGTTGAGCATGGTGGTTTTGGCGATCTTCGGCAGCACCTGTTCTTTGCGCTTTCTGTCCAGAAAGAAGCTGAGAGAAATGCCGTCGCCCAGCTCCACCAGCGGGGAAAGCCATGCCGGGCCCATCTCCGTGGGATACCCATATCCGGCGATATACAAATAGGTGTGAAACACACCGTCGATGAGGATATAGCCCTTGTGGGTCAAATCGCATTCGTTGGGGGCCAACACGTCCTGCACCGTCGTCACGCCATCCATATCCTCATCCTCCAGCTCGTCCGCCGAAATGTCGGATACTCCGCAGACCGGCCCGATCTGGGAAAGCAGCGCGGCAAAATCCACCGGGCTGGTCTGCGGCTTGTGGATCGCCGTGTACAGGGTTTTGAGCAGGAACTCATCGTACCGGTCGTGCCGCAGGACTTCCAGGCCGCAGTAGTCGAGATATTGATACGCGGTTTCCGCCTGCTCGGCAAGCTCCCTGGCTATGTCGTCCAGCTCCGACGCAGTGCCGGTATAGGCGAAGCTCAGGTAAAACCGGCGGGTGACGACTTCCGTGGCCGCCAGATAATCGACCAGCTGCACGTCTTCCACGATCATTTCTTTGCAGGCTTCGCTGGTTTCCGCGTTGTAATACTGTTCCATCTGTGCGCAGTAGGCGTCGATGTCGGCCCGCTGGGTCGTCACCAGAATTTGCAGGGAAGGCGGCGCAATCTTCAGGTAGCTGGACAGGTAGTAGAGGATATTCTGCTGTTCGACCCGGGATTTCAGATAGAAGTTGGTGGGAAGGATCTCCAACACCTTGATGTAACGGCCGTCCTCGGTGATAAGAACGCCCTGCCGGATGTCCACCACCGGGACAAGGCTCTGCGTCCCGTTTGGAAACCGGCTTCCGGGTACGGTGGTTTCTTTGGAAGTCCCCAGCAGCAGGGATTTCAAATCGAGCCTTTTTTGTTTTTCTTTTGGTTTGCGTGTATCCATTGTGTCCCCCTGTAAATCAATATCCGCCTGTTTTTCCGCCAGCGGCTGTAGAGGCGGGCAAAGGTGAGTAAGCTGTTGTCCTGGACGCCGAGCAGGGCAAACCCGCCGGCAGGCACGACCAGCACGGCGCAGACAATGATTTTTCCTGTCAGGCCCAGGGGGCACAGCAGGAACACCATCGCCGCCAGCGGCAGACAGATGGCCGCGCATTCCGCGACATGGCGGAGCGCAAACGCCCCCAGCAGCTTGCCGGCGTCGGTGTAGTTGGTAGGGATATATACCGTGTCCATACGGAGCATTTCCTTTCTGTCATGATTTTATCGCTATCCGGCAGAGGACGTTCCCTGCTCTAAGGTCTGTACCATGAGCTGCGCCCAGTTTCGGTCGGCATCGGAATAACGGTAATAGTCCAGGAATTCCGGCGGCGACAAATACCGGATTTTCAGAATTTTCGTTGCCGCCGGAGGTTCCGTTGCAGAAGTCGTACTGCTTTCGGATGCCGCGTTGCTTTCCGGCGTCGGCGGATTGTTCACCGTATCATCATGAAAAGCGGTTGTAGTGGTTGTGGCGGCAGTCCCGGTCGTTGTTGTTTCCATTCCTGTTGGCTTATCCTCTACTGTGTAGACAATACTCTTTTCTACAAATTCTTTGACGCTCTGCTCCGACATAGCGTTCAGGTCGTTGCCGGTGGTGACGGAGTGCAGGGCGATAAACCAGTTCTCCTCCATCGGTTCGCCGGTAAGGACGATCTCATAGGCATACTCCTGATCCGGCGGTTCATGAACGGTGTCGTCCCCGCCGCCGGAGCTTCCGTCTATCACCGTTTTCTTTATCTCATCGATACGGGCGGTACAGTATTCGGCGTACCGGCCGTAATACCCTTTTACAGTCGTAGCCTGGAAGGACATGGATGCTGTGGCTCCGCCGCCTGAACTGCCGAAACCGAACAGCATGGCCGGCAGGCACAGAAAAATCAGCAGGGGCAGGAACAGCAGGACAAGGGCAATAGCCAGAATCTGAGGCCAGTAATGCTTCAACGCCTGCAAAGCGACGGCGTGCCAGCCGCCGCGTAGCGCCGCTTTGATGATGTCTTTCAGCGCCTTGGCATGGTGCGCCAGGTCGGCAAGCCGATCCATGCCGCTCTTATTCGCCATGCCTTTCACCGCCTTTTTCGCCCGGGAAGGTATCCGGCAGATTGTTCGGCATAGCTGCCCCGCCGGTATGCGGCATATGTCCGGCAGAAGCCGGAGGCTGCCGCTGAGCAGGAGATATGAACACGGATCCCGTCGGCGGCATTTGCGACTTGAAAGGATTTTCGTTCTGCCGAAGCCCCGTTGCAGCGGCCGATTTGCCCGCGGAACCGGGCGTCCCTTTCCTGGACGGGATAGTCCCGGTGGGCTTTCCCGGACTGGCCTTGCCGCCTTTCTGCGGGGATGGCCTTGTTCCCGGCTTATTTCCGCCCGGCCGCGAGCCGGGTACGCCGGGGTGCGCGCCAAACCGGTTGGTATTCACACGCGTTGTCCCGGTACTGCTGAAATGAACGCCGCCGGAAGATGAAGATACGGAACCCGAACTGCTCACGCCGGTATAGCTGCTGGAGCCGAACCGAGAAGAAGAGGAGGACGGCGCGTTGACCGTGTTGCCCGCCGCCCCAAAATGGCTGCTCTGGCTGCTTTGCCCGGCCTGGGAACGGGCGTCGATGCCGGTATCGCTGTGGACGTTGGTGCTGGCAGTTGCGCCGCCGACAGTCGTCCCGCCCACGGCGTTATGGGAATTTCCCGCGCCGCCGGATGGCATCCGCGGGTTGCCTCCCATTTTTCCACCGCCGGCTTTTCCTTTCCCTGTCTTGGAGGCGCTGTTCATAATGGTGCGGGCCGCCATCATCATCGCCATCATGCCCCGGCCGTGTCCCAGCGGATCGCCGGTAATGGCCGGATTCAGGCCGATTTTAGAAATCAAGTTGTCCGCCTTTCGGGCCACCCGGGCAATGCCTACCACCAGGAGGCACCACGGTAGGACGTAGATACCGGAGGGCATGGTCGCCAAGGCGGACAGGATGAGCTTGAGAAACAGGACATTGAGCACCATCATGGCGATCATGGACGCATAGGTGCGGATGAAGCCCACACAGATGTCCTTGGTAGCTTTGCTGCCGCCCATAGCGAGGCCCACCGGGCACAGCAGCGTCAGCACCGCCACCACCACATACCGTTCTGCGACCTCGAAAAACAGCTTGATGAGCTGAAAGCCGAGAATAAAGCCGATGATGATAACCAACAGCCAGCTCGCTCCCACACCGGTAAAATAGCTTCCGTCCGGAAAGGTGAGGGCGACACTGGTGGGAATCCCCACCAGGTCGATCACCTTTTTCCCGATAGAGAGGCCAATGTCGCAGATGTCCCGGGAAAAGATGAGCAGGGTGCCGAACAGGGCCGTACGGAGTACCAGCACCGCCGGGGACTCGGTTTCAAAGCCGAACCCGGCAAACATGGCTTTCATGGCCTGGAAGGCGCAGTTGCCGATCAGCAGGCCCCAGCCGACAGCGACAAAGATTTGGTAGAGGGTGGTGACAACCGGCACGCTGGTTTCCCAAAAGGTGAGGTCGGTTGTCATGACTCCCAGCAGGGCGTTGGCGCAGTAAGCGATCAGATCCAGAAACAGCCCGTAGATCCATTCGCACAGGCCCTGCAAAATTCCTTCCAGCATATATCATCCTCCTGTCCCGGCTATCCTACGGCAGCGTGGCGTATCCGCTGAACAGAGGTGTGATATAGGCCAAAATGGCGCCCATTAGATTTAGAATCGCCCATGACAGCCAGATCCGTTTGAGCCAGTCCCACGCCTGGTCGGATTTGTGCTGGTTGTTGGACACCTTGGCGCTGATGATGGCGAAGGCCGTCATCAGGCAGGCCAGTACTGTGGAGATACCGACGATATGGCCGTAAACGTCCCGGATGATGTCGTCCGCGACTTCAAACAGGTTTTTCCCCGCCGCAAATACGGTTGTTGTGAAAAGACAGGTGAGCAGAAGCGTAAATAGGAGCAGGAGAAAAACCTTATGTCTTTTCTTACGCATAAGGTTCCTCCTGGAATTTAATAGATGCTTTCCTCGGAAGCGGGGCCGGACAGCCGGCCCCGCCTATCCGTTTTACAGGTTTTCAGTTTCGGTTTCCGTGTCGGTCGATTCACCTGAAGCTTCCACCGCCATCCGCTCGTCGAAGACGGACAGAAAATCCCCTTCAAAGATTTTCAGGGCGTCCGGTACGGCCGGGAGCAGGAGAATCTTTTCCGGCACCTGCCATTCCAGGAAGCCGTACAGGATTGCCAGATACAAAAACAGCGCCGTGTATTCCTTGCGGTCATACAGCTTTTGCATGGTGTTTTTGACACCGGCGATACCGCCCGGCCGCCGCGAGATCCGCTTCATCAGCTTATCGTAAAAGGGGCCGGCTTCAGCCTGAGCCACAATCCCGATCTGTGCGGGGCTGGGATTGCCTTTTTCGGTGAGCAGTTCCAGTTCCTCCATACGGTCACAGGCTTTGGTAAGCTGCTCCTCGTCCGCTGTGACGTTGATGATCTCGGAAAAATCCACAAAGGACATATAGTATTTTTTCATAAGGGAATACCTCTTTCTTTTTTGATTTTAAGAGTGTCTGCTTCTGCGCCGTCCTGTCAAAGCGAGGGCAATGCCGGCCACGCCGAACAGAGCAAGGCAGACGCCGGCGGCTGTGCCGCTGTCGCCGGTCTGGGGGATTTCAGGAACCTTTTGGTTCGTCAGCTCTACCGTGATTGTCCGGCCATGCTCCGATATTTCCACGGGTATAGGTTTCTCCAGCAGAAGATAGCCCTCTTTGGCTTCCAGTTCCCGCAGTTCGTAGCGGCCATAGCGGATGCCCTCAAACAGCAGCTCTCCGGACTTTGTGACCCCGCGTGCCATCTCGTTGCCGTCCATATCAAACAGGCCGATCACTACGCCCGACAGGGGTTCGTCGGTGTCCGCGTCTTTCTTGAGAACACGGATGTTACCGAGCACAGGCTGATTGAGAAAGCCGGTTCCGGCTTCGGTTTCCACGACAACCGTTTTCCCATCTTCCCGAATTTCAAAGTAATAGTAGCCTTCATCCGGGAGGAAGCCCTCTGGACTAATTGCTTCATGCAGGAAATAGCCGTTGTACCGCAGCCCGTCCAGCCGGTAAATGCCTGGTTCGGTTTCGTCCAGTTTGTCCACCAGCCGGTCGATTGCATCGTCGAATTCCTGGTTGCCGTCCACATCCACATACACCTCAAACACCGCGCCGGACAGCTTGTTGCCTGGATACGCCGCGTCCACCTTGGTGGTTTGGACAGCGCCGGTGATATACCGGTTCTCTGCTGCGATCTCAATCGTTTCCTCCTGTTTGGAAATGGTGACGGGATACAGGGTTTCGTTGAGTACAAAGGCCGGAGCCGGTTTCAGTTCCCGCACGATCCAGTCGCCGTAAGGCACGTTGAAAAAGCCAAACACACCGATCTCGTTGGATTCCGCTGTCAGCAGGGCGGTTTCTTCGGTGAAGGCGGTTTCCTCCGGCCGGAACAGCCCGAACAGGGCGCCGCCGATGCCGAAGCCGTCCTCATCGACCTTTTTGCCCAGGACGCTGCCGCGGATGAGGTCGTTTTCAATGGGCGTGCCGTTGTTGACAGAGATATGGACCACCGCCACATCCTGCCCGGCATATTCGAATACCACGGGATATTTCTCATCACTGATTTGGTAATGCTCGTCGGTGCTGTGCTCCTTCACATACAGACGGGCGCCCGCCGGTACGTCGGTGGTAAAGGCCGCTTTTCCGGTTCCATCGCAGGAAACGATCTCCAGAAGGCCGTCCGCCGGAATGATGCTGCCGTCCGCTGCCGTCAAATTTTCAGCGGCATATAGGCCGAACTGCACCGACAAAATTTCGCCGTTCATGCCAAGGCCAAAGGTCTCGTCCTGCTCCAGCACCTTGTCCAGTGTAATTTCCATCTTTTGCCGCTCGTTATAAAATTCCGCTTCCGCCTGCGTAATCTCCACCGTCTGGCCGGCGTATTCCAGCGTCACGTATTGCGGTTCCGGGTTGCGTACCATATTGCCGGGGGCCTGTTCCTCCACTAGCTTGTAGCGGCCCAGATAGAAGGGGCCGCTTACCCCGACACCGCCGGGGCCGGTCTCTATCGTGCCGACCCGTTCGCCCTCCTTGGCGCGGATCGTGCCGTCCAGGGTGGTGATATCCATGTCGGCATACACTGCGTAGACAGCCCCCGGCAGGCCGGTCAC
>CAJKBW010000004.1 GCA_905198295.1 uncultured Oscillospiraceae bacterium
TGATGGGAATCGACGGTTTTCTGATCGACGTGGAGGCGGATCTTTCACAGGGGCTGCCCGGCTTTGATGTGGTCGGGCTGCCGGGAGCGGCGGTTCGTGAGTCGCGTGACCGTGTGCGCGCTGCCATCAAAAACTGCGGCTTTTCTTATCCGGTGAGCCGCATTACGGTGAACCTTGCCCCGGCCGATATCAAAAAAGAGGGTTCCGTTTATGATCTTCCCCTTTTTCTGGCGCTGCTGAAAGCCAGCCGTCAGCTGGATGCCGATCTGGACAGCGCCGCTTTTCTGGGAGAACTTTCGCTGACCGGAGAGGTGCGCGCCCTGCGCGGCGTGCTGCCGATGGTGATCGCCGCCCGTGATGCGGGAATCCCAAGCGTTTTTCTCCCGGCCGCCAATGCGGCAGAAGGAGCCGTAGTCGACGGCATCGACGTTTATCCGGTCGATCATGTCAAAACCCTGCTCGCCCATCTGAACGGCATACACCCCATTCCGCCCGCAGCTGCATTGCCTTCGGACGATGCAGACTGCGCGCATATGCCGGATTTCCGCGAGGTAAAAGGGCAGTTTGCAGCACGGCGGGCGATGGAAATCGCCGCCGCGGGTTCGCATAATATCCTCCTGATCGGCCCGCCCGGCTCCGGGAAAAGCATGCTGGCCAAACGCCTGCCGTCCATTCTGCCGGATATGACCCGGGCGGAAGCGCTGGAAGCGACAAAAATCCATTCCATCGCTGGAACGCTGTCCGGCGGCGGGCTGCTTACCGCCAGGCCTTTCCGTTCACCGCACCACAACATCTCCCCTGCCGGTTTATCCGGCGGCGGCACGATTCCCAAACCCGGGGAAGTATCGCTCGCCCATCACGGTGTTTTGTTTCTGGACGAGCTGCCGGAATTCTCCCGTCAGGCGATGGAGAGCCTCCGGCAGCCGCTGGAAGACGGCCGCGTAACGATATCCCGCGTCAACGCCTCCCTGCAGTATCCGTGCCGTTTCATGCTGGTGGCAGCAATGAATCCCTGTCCCTGCGGCTATTACGGCCATCCGACGAGACAGTGCACCTGCACCCCCACCGCTGCACAGCATTATCTGTCCCGTATTTCCGGCCCGCTGCTTGACCGTATCGACCTGCACATCGAGGTGCCGCCGGTGGAATTTTCTGAACTGGCCGAAAAGAAGCCGGGTGAATGTTCTGCGGATATCCGCCGCCGGGTCAACGCGGCCCGCCGCAGGCAGGAGGAGCGCTTTCGCGGCACCGGCATATTGTGCAACGCTGCGATTACCACCGACATGATGCGTCTGGCCTGTCCCCTGACTGAAGATGCCGGCCGTCTGCTGGAAACCGCCTTTCAGCGGCTGAGCCTGTCCGCACGCGCACATGACCGTTTGCTGAAAGTTGCGCGTACGATAGCGGATCTGGACAACAGCGATGTGATCGGGGCGGCACATATCGCGGAAGCGGTGCAATACCGCAGTCTGGACACCAAATACTGGAGAAACCGCGGATAACATTAAACGGGTATTTGTCCTCATCGGACAGATACCCGTTTATTTTCAGGCATTTACGAATGACCCGAAATGGTGTATACTAGGGGACGGCCGCCGTGCTGCGGCGAACCATAGGAAAGGCAGTTAATCCAATATGACCATTCTTTCTGTCCATAAACTGGAGAAAAATTTCGGTGAACGCTGTTTGTTCCGTGATATCACCTTTGACGTCGGTGACCGCGATAAAATCGGTCTGGTCGGCGATAACGGCTGCGGCAAAACCACGCTGTTCCGGATGATTACCGGCGAAATCCCTCACGATGCCGGCGAAGTCGTTCGCACAAAGGATACCCGCATCGGCTATATGGAGCAGCACGCTTGCGCGGATGCTTCCCGCACGCTGTGGGATGAGGTGGAAAGCGTTTTTGCCCCGCTGATCGCCATGGAAAACGAGCTGGCGCAAATCAATCACCGGCTCAGCACGGCCGCGGATACCGACCTGGCGCTGATCGAACGGCAGCATCAGCTGCAGGAGCGTTTTGAGGCGGATGGAGGGCTGTACTACAAAAGCCGCGTGCGGTCAACACTGATCGGTCTGGGCTTTGACGAGGCGGCTTTCGGGCAGCCGGTTTCCACCCTGAGCGGCGGCCAGCGGTCCAAGGCCGCTATGGGGCGTCTGCTGCTCTCCGACGTGAATGTGCTGCTGCTGGACGAGCCGACCAACCATCTGGACATCGCTTCGGTGGAATGGCTTGAGGAATTCCTGCGCGCTTATTCCGGGGCCGCCGTCATCATCTCCCATGACCGGTATTTTCTCGACCGCGTCACCAACCGTACCATTGAACTCAGCCACGGAAAGCTCTATACAACGAACGGCAATTATTCGCAGCACAAGGAAACACGCGCGCACGATCAGGAAGTAGCTGAAAAGCATTATAAAACCGCCATGCGGGATATTCAGCATGTGGAGAGCAGCATTGCACAGCTCAAGCAGTTTAACCGGGAAAAAAGCATTCGTGCCGCCGAAAGCAAGGAAAAAATGCTTGAGCGCATGAAGGCGCAGCTGGAAATTCCCGAAGCGATGCAGGAGACGATTCATTTTGATTTCCGCGCCGCCATGACGAGCGGCAATGAAGTACTGAACGCCGAGGGGCTGGCTATGGGGTTTGGAAGCCGTCAGCTGTTTCGCAATACTGCGTTCTCCTTACGGCGCGGCGAGCGCGTTTTTCTGCTCGGGCCGAACGGCTGCGGCAAAACCACGATGCTGAAGATTATCAACGGCCAGCTTTCACCGCAGCGGGGTACAGTGAGGCTGGGCGCAAAGGTGTCTATCGGATATTACGATCAGACGCAGGCCGGCCTGGACAACCGCAAAACGGTGATCGAAACGGTTTGGGACCGCTATCCCGCGCTGACCCAAACCGAACTGCGCAATGCGCTGGCCGCCTTTCTGTTTCGCGGCGAGGATGTTTTCCGTCCGGTTTCCCTGCTCAGCGGCGGTGAGCGCGCCCGCCTTCTTCTGCTGCAGCTGATGCTGGCCCGCGACAACCTGCTTCTGCTCGACGAGCCGACCAACCATCTGGATATCGCTTCCTGCGAGGCGCTGGAAGACGCGCTTTCCGGGTATGACGGCACCATTTTTATCGTATCGCACGACCGCTATTTCATTAACCGGATGGCGGATAAGGTGATTCGTCTGACCGAAGACGGCTGCCAGATATTTCCCGGGAATTACGACAACTATCTGGAAAAATTCCGCGAGCTGTCTGCGCCGACGGAAACGCAGCAGGCGCCGCCGAAAGAAAATCCGTACAAGCTCCGCAAGGAGCAGGAAGCCGGCAAGCGCCGGCTGCTGGGACGGATCCGCCGCTGTGAAGAGGCCGTCAGCGCGGCCGAAGCAGAGGTTGAACAGCTGCGGCAGCAGCTCGAACAGGATGATGTCATGGCGGATTACAGCCGTGTGCTGGAGCTTACCGCTCAGCTGGATGAGAAAAACCGTTTGGTTGAACAGCTGATGAGCGAATGGGAAGCCATGCAGCTCGAAGCGGAAGAATGGGAAATCGTATAAAAAATAATAGTTGTTTTTGAGCTACCCCAATCTCTTATGACGATATAAAACACTATAAACAGAAAGAAGACAAAAATGATAATTCATTCAACAACAAAAAATAACATAGTATGTGCGGTTATTGAGAGTGATACTGTGGTAATCACCGATGCACAATCCGCACTGGATATATTGATGACGGCAAAATATGAAGCAGGCACTAAAAACATTGTAATCCATAAAGAACTCATTACAGAAGATTTTTTTATTCTCAGTCGTGGTCTTGCGGGGGAAGTTTTGCAGAAATATATAAACTATGGCGGACGAATTGCAATTTATGGCGATTATTCGCACTACACAAGTAAACCCCTCAAAGACTTTATCTATGAGAGCAATAGAGGTAAAGATGTTTTCTTTGTTGCCACGAAAGATGAAGCCATTGATATGCTGACGAAGTAAAACGAATAAAATAAAAAATCCGGAAGCGGTTCCGCTTCCGGATTTTATTTTTTACGCCTTTGTCAGTTTGGCAAAGTTCGCCATAATCTTTTTCATGCCGACCTTTTCAAAACGGATTTCCAGCAGCTTATCGTTGCCCATCGGCGTAACCGCCAGAATTACCCCGGCACCAAAGACCTTATGTACGATCCGATCCCCTTTCTGCCAGTCAGCGGAAGAAGTGCTGCTGCCGGCGGCTGCCGGACGTGTAAAGCTCTTTGGCTTTTCTGTGCTGCCGACAGTTGGCCGCTGTATCACGCCATAAGAAGCTGCGCTGCCGAAAGCCGGTTTCGGCTGCCAGGCGGCATTTCCCCGGTTGGCGGAATAGGCAAAACCGGCATTTTCCCTCGACTGCTGCGTGCAGAGGGTCAATTCCTCCGGAATATCCTGCAGAAAGCGGGAAACCCGGTTGCGGGTGGTCGATCCATAGAGCATCCGGCTATTGGCGTGCAGCAGATACAGCTCTTCCTTTGCGCGGGTAATCGCCACATAGCACAGCCGGCGTTCTTCCTCCATCTCCTCCGGCTGATAGATGGTCTGCATCCCTGGAAAAATACCGTCTTCAAACCCCGGCAGAAACACCACCGGAAATTCCAGCCCCTTTGCGGCGTGCATCGTCATCATAACCACGCTGTCCGCCGAAGCATCGTAGTTGTCCACATCGGTCATCAGCGCAGCCTCCTCCAGGAAGCCGGCCAAATCCGGAAAATCGCTGTCGCTGTTCTTTTCGTAATCCTTAATGGACGATGCCAGTTCGGTCAGGTTCTCCACCCGTGCGGCTTCCGCCTCGCCGGCGGCCTGCCACATGGCAAGATATCCCGTATTCTCCAGCATGGTAGCATACAGCAGATGAACACTGTTTTCCGGATCATCGTTCAGCTCACGCAGATGATCCAGCATTTCTGTAAAGGATTTCAGCTTTGCAGCAGCGCGGCTGATGCTGGGATAATCCTCGGCGTGGGCAATTACCTCGTATAGCGACACACCGAGCTGTTCCGCGATTTCGGCCGCGTTATCCATCGTCGTATCCCCGATCCCACGTTTAGGTTCGTTGACGATGCGGCGCAGGCTGATGCTGTCTTCCGGATTTTGAATCACGCGCAAATACGCCATGGCATCGCGGACTTCTTTGGTGTCATAAAAACGATGCCCGCCGATCACGCGGTAAGGTATGCCGCTTTTGACCAGTGCCCGTTCAACGGCGTTGGACTGCGCATTCGCTCGATAGAGCACAGCAAAGTCGCTGTATTTCCGGCCATTTCCTACCCCATCCAAAATGGTGTCCGCGATGAAACGGCCTTCTTCGTCCTCGTTGTCGAGGGTATGCACCTTCAGTTTATCCCCTTCGGGATTCTGCGTCCACAGCGTTTTCCCCTTGCGGTTCTGGTTTCTGGCGATCACCGCGTTTGCGGCATTCAGGATGTTCTGTGTAGAGCGGTAATTCTGTTCAAGGCGGATCACTTTACAGTCCGAAAACTCATCCTCAAAATTCAAAATGTTCTCTATGGTCGCGCCGCGGAATTTATAAATACCCTGGTCGTCGTCACCAACCACGCACAAATTGCCGCTGCGTGCCGCCAGCAGGCTGATCAGCTTGTACTGCGCATGGTTGGTATCCTGATATTCGTCCACCATCAGATAACGGTAGCGCTTCTGATAACGCTCCAGCACATCCGGATTCTGCATAAACAGATCCACCGTGCGGCAGAGCAGATCGTCGAAATCCATCGCATCGGCATCCTTAAGCCGCTTTTGATACAGGCGGTAGCACTCCGCCACCTTTTTGCGGCGGAAATCACTGCCCGCCTGCTGCGCATATTCCTCCGGCGTCAGCAGGCAGTCCTTCGCCCTGCCGATCTCCCCCAGAATAGCTTTATGGCTCAGGACTTTCTCTTCCACGTTGGCCAGCTTCATGCATTCCTTCATCAGCCGGCGGCTGTCGTCGGTGTCATAGATCGTAAAATGAGAGCTATAGCCGAGATGCTCACACTCCCTGCGGAGAATGCGCGCACAGAAAGCGTGGAAGGTACTTGCCATAACCTCGCCGCCCTCGTCCCCCAGCATATTGATCAGGCGTTCCTTGAGCTCACCGGCGGCTTTATTCGTAAACGTAATCGCCAGGATACGCCAGGACGGGCACGGGTCCACCGCGCACAGCGCCGCCGCCTGCGCCGTTACCGGCCGATTGCCGGCAGCACAGTCGTGCAGCAGGTTCCAGTCCTCTTCCGACAGGGACGCCGGCATTTCCCGGCTTGTGTATGCGCGGCCGTATTTAATCATGTTGGCAATACGGTTGACCAGCACCGTCGTCTTGCCGCTCCCCGCCCCGGCCAGAATCAGCAGGGCTCCCTCGGTATGGAAAACTGCTTCCTGCTGCTGTTGATTCATCCGGGAGAATTCCCGTTCCATAATCTGCTTTCTCAATCGGTAAAAGGTATTGATATCCTGCATATTCTCTCCTCAATGCTGGTATTGCAGCAATGGGCGGGTGTCAGCTGCACCCGCCCATTGCTTTCCGTTTTATCCCGGGTTTTCCGTCATCCGAACAGCGACAGCAGGACACCGGCGGCAACTGCCGAACCGATGACGCCGGCCACATTCGGGCCCATAGCGTGCATAAGCAGGAAATTGCTCGGGTTTTCTTTCTGACCGACCTTCTGCGCCACACGTGCCGCCATCGGAACCGCCGAAACACCGGCAGAGCCGATCAGCGGGTTGACCTTTCCCCTGGTAAGCACATACATCAGCTTGCCGAACAGCACACCGCCGGCGGTACCGATGGAAAAAGCGATAAGGCCAAGCACAATAATGGCAATCGTGCGCGGCTGCAGGAAGGTATTCGCATTTGCCGTTGCACCGACCGTCACGCCGAGGAAAATCGTGATGATGTTCATCAGCTCATTCTGCGCCGTCTTGGAAAGACGTTCCACCACGCCGCTTTCCCGGAACAGGTTGCCCAGCATGAGCATACCGATCAGCGGGGCCGCACTCGGCAGAAGCAGCACACAGATCGCCGTAACAAAAATCGGGAACAGGATTTTTTCGGTCTTGGAGACTGTGCGCAGCTGCGTCATTACCACGGAACGCTCTTTTTTAGTGGTCAGCAGCTTCATGATCGGCGGCTGGATAATCGGCACCAGCGCCATATAGGAATACGCGGCAACCGCAATCGGGCCAAGCAGCTCGGGAGCCAGCTTGGAGGTGAGATAAATCGCCGTCGGACCGTCAGCGCCGCCGATGATGGCCACAGAAGCCGCCTGCTGCAGATTGAAGGAAAGCAGCTCTATTCCGGTCATATCCAACAAGCGCGCACCGAAGAAGGTGATAAAAATCCCCAGCTGCGCAGCGGCGCCAAGGAGGAAGCTGCGCGGATTGGAAATCAAAGGACCAAAATCGGTCATACAGCCGATCCCCAGGAAAATCAGCGGCGGATAAATGCCGAATTTAACGCCCTGATACAAATACCACATCAGTCCGCCGTTTTCAAAATGCTGCCAGAAATATTGCCCGTTCTGTTCAAACACAGGGTAAACCTGATCATATATCCCCTGCGAGAGATGTTCCAGTTCTTCCGGTGTCAGTGGTACCAGGGAATTGCGCTGCGGATCCATAATGCCGGACAGCGGCAGATTCACCAACAGCATGCCAAAGGCAATCGGCAGCAGCAGCAGCGGCTCAAACCCTTTTTTCACCGCAAGGTAGATCAGCACACAGGCAATGCCGATCATGATCAGGTTTTTCCAGCCGCCCGCCTCAAAATTAAATAGCCGGACAAGCCCGGAGTCATTCCAAAGCTTGACAATCGCTTCCCATAAAGCTCCCATGCATTTCCTTCCTCTCCCACGATAGAATCCCGCTGCTGTGCGTTAAAACGGACGGGTACTTTCGGCCAAGCCAGCCATCGCCCAAGCCGGCCGTTCGCCACGCACACGGGTAACCTTACGGACAGCGTATCGTTTGCCCTCGCTGGCCCCCATCGCTGCCACGGCAGCCGCAATCACCGCAATGACCTCATCGTCGTCTGCCGCTGTGACCGGCGATGCGGCAGCCATTTTTACCGGAGCCGCTGGGGGAACCGGTTCCGATTTAACGGCCGGCTTCGCCTGGGCGGGCGCTTTTCCGCCCTTTCGATCCATAATCCGGCCAAAAAGATAAAAAATAAGGGTCAGCAGAATCAACACGGAAAAAACAACGACCAGGCCGATCAGTATGGTCTGTCCGGCGTTCGCCATACTTTCCCCTACTGTCATACCTTCGCCGGCATCTGCAGCTGCCAAAAATGTGAATAACCTATTCACCGGAATATCCTTCCTTTCTCCAAGCGGTGTCTGTGAAAGGCTTTCCTCAACGTCCGTCCGGGTGCAAAAACCCCATTCCCGCCCATGATAAAATATGGTATTTATTATAGCGCATGATCGGCGAAATTGCAAACCCTATTTCATGGCAGACGGCAACCAAATATCCTCATCCATTTTCCTGCGTTTTAGACAATATGTGAAACTCTGGACTGGCGTCTTTTGTTTTGCTTTTGGTTCTGCTATAATGAAAGAAAAATAAAGAAAAGGTGGCTTTTCCGTGAAGTATATTGTATTGCTGTGCGACGGCATGGCGGATACCCCCTGCCCCGCCCTGGACGGACGCACCCCGATGGAAGCGGCGGCAAAACCGCATATGGACGCCCTGGCCAGATGCGCCGAAATCGGCATGGTGCGCACGGTGCCGGAGGGGATGACACCGGGCAGCGATGTGGCTAACCTCGCGGTTATGGGTTACGATGCCAGGGCCTGCTACACCGGCCGGTCGCCGCTGGAGGCCGCCAACATCGGCATTGATCTGGCTGACGACGATGTGGCCTTTCGCTGCAATCTGGTTACCCTTTCAGAGGATGGGAATGTCTATGAAGAACGAAAGATGCAGGATTACTGCGCCGGCGATATCCATACGCAGGAGGCGCGGGAGCTGATCGAACGCCTGCAGGAAGCTTTTGGCGGCGGTGAATTCGATTTTTATACCGGTACCGCTTACCGGCACTGCCTGGTATGGCACGGCGGCAAAACCGCACTCGGCAAGCTGACGCCGCCGCACGACATTCCGGGGAAAAGAGTCGGCGAGCATCTGCCTTTGCATCCGGATGCTGCCGTTCTGCTGGATATGATGCGCCGCAGCTGTTCGCTGCTGGAGGATCATCCGGTCAACCAAAAACGGCGGCAGGCCGGTCTTGCGCCGGCAAACGCTATCTGGCTTTGGGGGCAGGGCAAGCGCCCGCAGCTGGAGGATTTTACGCAGCGGCATCATAAAACCGGCGCTGTCATTTCGGCCGTGGATCTGCTCAAGGGCATTGGCCGCATTGCCGGGATGAAAGTATGCGACGTGCCGGGAGCCACCGGATATATTGATACCAATTTCTCCGGCAAAATGCAGGCCGCCGTGGACGAGCTGCAGGCCGGACGGGATTTTGTGTATATCCATGTGGAAGCACCGGACGAATGCGGTCACCGCGGTGAAGTCCAGAACAAAGTCAAAGCGATCGAAGCGATCGATCAGCAGATTCTCGGCCCGCTGCTGGAGCGGCTGGAGGATATGAAGCCGTATTCTCTGCTGATTCTGCCGGACCATCCGACGCCGCTGGAGATCCGTACCCATTCCGCTGAACCGGTGCCGTATCTGCTGTACCGCAGCAATCAGGAAACGAATGGCTGTCCGGCATTCACCGAACAGGCGGCGCGGGATACCGGCCGTTTTGTAGAGGTCGGCTACACGTTAATCGACCGGCTGTTCGCCGAAGCGTGATTATTTCCAGACAAGCAGCGTGCAGAAAAAGACACCGGAAAGGCAGGCTTTCGGCATAGCCTTTCCGGTGTCTTTTCCGTATTTCATGGTCTATTCCGGATGCTCTTCTCCGGGCTTTTTCCCCTTTCGTCCACCGAAGAGAATCACCGCCAGAGCGGTGATGCCCATCAGCACCGGATAGAACAGGTAGGGCAGCAGCTCGAGCGGCGTCAGCATCAATCCCGCCGCCGCGGCTCCGGCGCTTGCATACAGCAGCTGTGCGCCATACGGGATCAATCCCTGGCAAACCGATGTAAAAATATCCAGCAGCGCCGCGGTGCGTCTGGGCGGCACCGCATATTCGTCGGCAATATCCTTGGCGATCGGTCCTGCCATCACGATGGCAATGGTGTTATTCGCCGTAGCAATATCCACCAATGCGCTCAGCGCCGCAATGCCGAGCTGCGCACCGCGTGGAGTGCGGACATGCCGCTTGATGCCTGACAGGATGAAATCAATGCCGCCGTTATCCTTAACCAAACCGATAATCCCGGCAACCACAATAGAAATTACAGTGATGTCATACATGTTCTGAATGCCGCCGCTGCCATCCGGCCCGGAAAACACCACGGTAAATACCCTTTCCCAGGGAATCGCGCCGGTCGCCACCCCGACGATCAGAGAAAGCACGATCCCAACCGTCAGCACCAGAAAAACGTTGACTCCGGCGAGGGCTCCCACCAGCACCACCAGATAAGGCAGAATTTTGAAGAAATCGTAATGCAGATCTCCCGCGGGCGTATAGTCGCCGCCGCCGGCGAGCACCAGAAACAGGATCAGCGTCACAACCGCCGCCGGGAGGACGATTTTGAAATTCTCCCGGAACTTATCCTTCATCTCACAGCCCTGAGTACGCGTTGCCGCGATGGTAGTATCCGAGATCATTGACAGGTTGTCGCCAAACATGGCCCCCGAAACCACGGCCCCGAGGCACAGTGCACCTGCAATGCCTGTTTTCTCGCTGATCCCCACCGCAATCGGCGCCAGCGCCGCGATGGTGCCTACCGAAGTGCCCATAGCGGTGGAAATGAAACAGCCGATCACAAACAGCCCCGCCACCGCCACCGGCGGCGGCAGGATGGACAGGCCAAAGTTTACCGTGCTCTCCACGCCGCCGGCCGCCTGCACCGCGCCGGAAAAACCGCCGGCAAGAATGAAAATCAGGCACATTACCATGACGTTTTCGTTGCCCATGCTCTTGGTAACGCTTTCAAGCTTTTCGCTGAACTTCCGCCTGGGATTCTGCATGAAGGCAACCACCAGAGCAATCAGGAACCCTACGATTGCCGGCATGGCATAAAAATCGCGGAACAGAATACCGCTGCCGATAAACACCAGCAAAAATACGCCGATCGGCAGTAAAGCCAAAGCCCTTCCCTGTTTCAAATGCCTCTCTCCTTGCCTCATGGCTAAACTCTTTACCACAAAAGACATAGCGTCCCGGCGGTCATGATGCAAAGACCAAACCAGCCGCGCAGGGACAGCTTTTCACGCAAAAGAATACGCGAGAGAATCACCGTCACCAAAATGCTCAGCTTATCAACGGGAACCACCACGCTCATCGGTCCCAGCTGCAGCGCGCGAAAATAACACAGCCAGGACAAGCCGGTGGCTATTCCGGATAAAAACAGAAACGCCCAGCTTCTGGCACTGATTTGACGCACCTGCTTTTGCCGCCTCAGCAGGAAAACCAGTCCCCAGGCCATCGCCAGAACCACAGCAGTGCGAACAGCCGTTCCCAAATGGGAATCGATCCCCTGCATCCCCCATTTGCTCAAAAGAGCCGCCAGGCTTGCACAAAGCGCGCTGCCGAAAGCCCACAGCATCCAGCTGTGTTTCTGGTTTCTGTCCGGGACACCCGTACGGGGATGGTACACCATCAGCCAGGTGCCGCCGGCAATGGCCGCCATTCCGATCGCCTTCTTCCACGTCAGCGGCTCCTGCAGCACCAAAACCGCCAGCAGCATGGTCAGCACGGTGCTGCTTTTGTCCACAGCCGCAACCTTATGCACATCGCCCAGCTGCAGCGCGCGAAAATAACACAGCCAGGACCCGCCTGTTGCCACACCGGACAATACTAAAGATGCCCAGGCCGTTCCTCTTATGGCAAACAGCTGTGTCTGCGCACCGGTCAAAAATACGATCAGCCAGCTGAACACCAGCACCACGCCGGTGCGCAGCGCCGTGGCCAGATGAGAATCGGTATCCTGAAGTCCCGCTTTGGCCAGCACAGCGGTCACTCCGGCAAACAGTGCCGATCCCAATGCCAGAAGCAGCCACATACCTCTTCCTTCTTTTCTTTACGGCGAATTTCCGGTTCAGAACCCCTGTTTCCAGTTTCGGCGGCTGAACAGCGCCAGCAGCGGGAAAATCTCCAGCCGGCCCAGCAGCATATCCATCGAAAGAATCAGTTTGGAGAGCACGCTGTAACCGCCGTAATGCGAAGCCGGCCCAACCACCTCAAGGCCGGGGCCGATATTGTTCAGGCAGGCCAGTACAGCCGATATATTGGTTTCTACCGAAAAACGGTCGAGGGAAATCACCACAAAGCTGCCCAGCGCAATCATCCAGTAAGCGGCCATATAGGCATGTACGCCATGAATGACGCTGTTTTCCACCGTGCGGCCGTTGAGCTGCACCACCTGCACGCTGCGCGGATGGATCACCTGCCGCAGATTGCGGCGCAGATCCTTGAGCAGCAAGAGCGTCCGAATGCTTTTGATTCCGCCGCCGGTGCTGCCTGCGCAGGCGCCGAGCACCATCAGCACCAGCAATATAGCCTTGGAAAAAGCCGGCCATTGATTAAAATCCACCGTCGAAAAGCCGGTAGTGGTCATGATGCTGCTGACCTGGAAAGCCGCGTGGTGCAGACTATCCGCCGCCGACTGCATCAGCGGACGGATATCCCAGGCAATCAGCAGGACGGCCAGCGCAAAGGTTCCCAGATAAAACCGCATTTCCTCATCCCGGATCACCTTCCACGAATGCCGGATCAGCAGCAGATAATAGATATTGAAATTCACCCCGAACAGCAGCATAAATACGGTACACACGTTCTGCAGATACGGCGAATAGCTCGCCATGCTGTCGGTATGAATGCCGAATCCGCCGGTACCGGCGGTACCGAACGCCGTGCACAGGCTGTCAAACAGCGGCATGCCGCCAAAAAGCAGAAAGAGCACGCACAAGACGGTCATGCCGATATAGATGCCGTAAAGAATTTTTGCGGTCTGCCGCAGCCGGGGGGTAAACTTGTCCACACTCGGCCCGGGGCTTTCCGCCCGCATCAGATGCAGCTGTCCGCCGGAGCCTTTTGACGCCGGCACCACTGCCAACGCAAAAACCAGTATGCCCATACCGCCCAGCCAGTGCGTAAAGCTGCGCCAATAAAGAAGACCGCGGCTGAGCGGCTCCACTTCCGGCAGGATGGATGCGCCGGTGGTTGTGAACCCGGACACCACCTCGAACAGGGCATCCACATAATGCGGGATCTGCCGGCTGATAAAAAACGGCAGGCAGCCGAATACCGAAAGGGCTATCCAGCACAGCGCGACGGTAACAAAGCCATCCTGGGCAAAAAAGGTTTTTTTCTTCCCGCGTCCGAGCAAAACCAGCACGCCGCCGGCGGCGGCGGTGATTGCGGCACTCGCCAGAATCGACAGGATTACCTGCCATTCGCTGTCAATAAGACACCAGATCACCGACGGCAGCATAAATGCGGCCTCAATCAGCAGCACCATCCCGACCGTCCAACCAACCATTCTTTTATTCATGATTTCGCTACCTCAATCAAAAATATCGCAGATCTGGTGAAACGGGTTTTCACAGGTGGTTACCACCACGACGGTATCTCCGGGTTCAAAACGGCTGTTGCCGTCGGCAATAATGGTATCGCCTTTGTGCGTAATACAGGAAATAAGCACGCCTTTTTTCACCGGAATCTCCTTAAGCGGGCGTCCGCACCAAGGCGTTGAAGCCTCCACACGGAATTCCAGGGCTTCCGCACCGCCGTCCGCAATACGATAAAGCGCCAAAACACTGCCGGTCTGCCCTTCCATTGCACGGACATAGCGTGCGATGGAGGCGCTGCACAGCTCCTTGGGGCTGACCACGCTGCCGACCCCCATGTTGATAAACATATTGCCGTAATCCAGCCGGTTTACTTTGGTGACCACCTTGCGCACGCCGCGGCTGCAGGCATACATGGATACAACGATGTTTTCCTCATCCATGCCGGTGAGCGTAACCAACGCATCAGCCGATTCAATATCCTCGCTTTCCAGCAGGGCATTATCCGAACCATCGCCGCAAATCACCGTGGCCTGCGGCAGCTGTTCCGCCAGATAGCGGGCACGCAGCTCATCCTTTTCGATGATTTTGACGCCGACGCCGATGGCCAGCAGACGCTCCGCCAGATAATAGCTCACCCGTCCGCCGCCGATCAGGATGGCCTGACGTACCTTATGGCTGCCGATGCCCAGATTTTTGATCAGCTGTGCCAGATTAACCGCCTGTGCCGTCACATAAATATGATCGCCCGCATGAAGAATATAGTCGCCGCCGGGGATGGTCACCTGATATTCCCGCTCAACCGCACAGACCAGTACCTTTACACGTGCAATGCGGTACAGTGCGTGCAGCGCTATACCATCGAGCGGGCTGCCCGCCTCCACGCCGAGCTCCACAATCTCCACCCGGCCCTTGGCAAAGGTTTCCCTGCGCAGAAAGCTCGGGAACTGCATAATCCGGAAAATCTCCCGTGCCGCACTGAGTTCCGGATTGATGGTCATCGACAGGCCGAATTCTTCCCGCATGGCAAACAGCTGCTCAGCGTATTCCGGCGTGCGTACACGGGCTATGGTATGCAGTCTGGCGTTCATTTTGCGGCCGATCAGGCAGCAAAGCAGATTCAGCTCATCGGTACTGGTTACCGCGATCAGCAGATCGGCTTCTTCCACACCGGCCTGCCGCAGGGTTTCCATTGTCGCCGCATTACCTAATACCGCCATAACGTCGTACCGTTCCACATGTGCCTTGAGTACCTGTGGGTTGGAATCCACCACCACCAGGTCATGCCCCTCACGCAGCAGCTGCTGCGTGAGCGCCAAGCCCACTTTGCCGTCACCGGCAATGATAATTTTCACTTCCTACGCCTCCACGCGGCGGAAAACCGCCGCATATTCTTCCCCGGTCTTTTTGACATTCCCTTTACGCCAAAGTTCTGACGGCTATTCGGCATCCTCGGTTGTCGGCTCAGCCAGCCGCAGCCCCGCCGTACTGGTCACCGGAAGGGAAAAAATCAGCGATTTCGCTTTGCTTTCCAGACCGGCTTCGGTCATAACCGCCCGCATGATAGCGTTCTTTTCCTCATGCTTGACAACAATAAACAGCATTTCCTTTTCCGCTGCAAGCGATACGCCAAGGAACTGCTCGGCACGCTCCATTCCTGTCCCCTTCGCATGGATCACCGTACCGCCGCCGGCGCCTGCCCCGCGCGCGGCATCCATAACCAGCTCGGTATATCCCTGATTCGCAATGATCACCAGCAGCTCATACTTGGTGTCTTTCAATACGCTTTCCTCCCCCTTTACAAATTCCTGGTTTCCGGTCAGAAACTGAAGCGTCTTTTTTCCGCCGATACTGCTCAGCGGAACAATAAAGGCAATTCCGGTACCGGGAATATCGATATTCAGCCGGTTCTGCAGTCCGGCTTTCGCCTCTTTCCAGGCCTCTTTGGTTACCACCGACAGGATTACCGCTTTTTCGCTCGCCTCCAGCCCGAAATAGTCGAGCATCTCGCTTGCTGCGGTACCGCGGCCGACCGTTGTCAGCGAAACCGTAATCCGGTATTCCTGATACAGGCTGATGAAGCGTTCAACCTTCTGCCGGTCGGTAATGGTGACCATCCAAAACAATTCACTCACGGAATTCCTCCTTTCTCCGCCTTGCCGTTAAAGCTCGATGATCGCATCGTCGTCCAGCAGGGCAAATGCCTGTTCAGGCTGCAGCACACCGGCGGCTGTCCGGGTGCGCCGGATTTGCAGCCGCGAAAGGATACCCAGCAGCTGTATCGTAATCAGCGGCGTCATCGCCACCATAGCTACCACACCAAAGGCGTCGGTCACGATATTGCCGCCCGCCGCCACGCAGGCGCCCTGCGCCAGCGGAAGCAGAAACGCCGCGGTCATCGGTCCCGAAGCCACACCACCGGAGTCAAACGCGATAGCCGTGTAAATCTTGGGGACAAAAAAGGAGATGCCAAGCGCCAGCGCATAGCCCGGAATGACAAACCACAGAATGGAGATGCCGGTCAGCACCCGTACCATCGCCAACCCAAGCGACACCGCTACGCCTACCGACAGGCCGATCCCCATCGTTTTGGCCGAAATCGCGCCGTCGGTGATCTCCTCTACCTGCTTGTTGAGGACATAAACCGCCGGTTCGGCACGCACGATAAAATAGCCGATCACCATCGCAACCGGTACAATAATCCAGCGATACTCCAGTCCGGCCAGCACCTGCCCGATATAATTGCCCGCCGGCATAAAGCCTACATTCACTCCGGTCAGAAACAGCACCAGTCCGATATAGGTATATACCAGACCGACAACGATTTTCAAAAGACTGCGCCGGGCCATGCGCAGCGACACGATCTGAAACACACCGAAAAATACGATAATCGGCAGAAGGGAAATCGCAATCTCCTTCATATAGGTGGGAAAGCCGACACGGAACAGCGACCACAGTTCGGTCGAATCCGCAATATCCGGAATCACCGGCGGGACATAGGCGCTCTCCTGCGGATTATAGATCATTCCCAGAATCAGCACCGCAAGAATCGGACCGATCGAACACAGCGCAACCAGGCCAAAGCTGTCATCCGCAGCATGGCGGTCATTTCGCACCGCGGAGATACCGACGCCAAGCGCCATGATAAACGGCACCGTCATCGGTCCGGTGGTCACGCCGCCGGAGTCAAAGGCTACGCTCAGGAAGTTCTGCGGGACAAAAAAGGCCAGCACAAACACAAGCGCATAAAAAATCAGCAGCATCGGCGGCAGCGCAATGCTGAACAGCATACGCAGCAGAGCCATCACCAGAAAAGCGCCCACGCCGCAGGCCACCGCCAGAATCAGGGTCATGTTGGGAATGGACGGCACCTGATTGGCCAGCACCTGCAGATCCGGCTCGGATATGGTGATGATAAAACCCAGCAGAAAGGACAGCGGAATCACCACCCAGAGCTTTTTGCTCTTGGTCATGCTGGTGCCCACCCGTTCGCCCATCGGCGTCATCGCCATTTCCGCTCCCAGGGTAAAAAACATCATTCCCAGAATGATGAGCACCCCGCCCATCAGAAAGCACAGCAAGATGCTCGGCGATATCGGCGCTATGCTGAAACACAGCACCAGAACAATCCCGATGATCGGCAGCACCGCTTTGAGCGCTTCTTTCAGTTTTTCCATCAGTTTTTTACTGTTTTTCAATCTGTCACCTCAGCTTCCCGTCTCTTAAATCTTTATATTATCTTTATGTCCCATTGTAGCATATTTTGCCTGCTCTGCGAAGATGGAAAACAAAATATTTCAATCCATTTGTTTTTATCCCGCATTTCGGCAGCTTCCCGCATTCACCCCTGAACCGAAAACGCTTTGGTCTTTCCTTTAGGGCGAAATACGGCAATCCATCGACGTGAAAAAAAGCGAAAAAATCCTCCTCGGCAAATAAAAAACACAGGCGGGAGCCTGTGTTTTCCGCTTTTATTCATCCTGCTGTGCGCGTTCCAGCTGATCCAGTACATCGCTCAGCTTTGTCCCATCCTCCAGTTCCAGGTGTCCCTGCGCATCAAAGGCCACATCGCGGATATCGGAACGCGTATATTTTTTGATATCGCGCAGGCGGAACCGGTCATCCGGCGTCATGAAGGTGAATGCCGCTCCGCACCGCTTAGCGCGGCCGGTACGGCCGATACGGTGCAGATAATATTCATTTTCATCCGGTATGTCGTAATTGAACACCGCCTCCACATCGTCGACATCAATACCGCGCGCGGCTACGTCAGTGGCTACCAGAATCTCAAACTTTCCTTCCCGGAAACCATTCATCACCTGATTGCGCTGTCCCTGCGGGATATCGCCATGCAGGCAGTCCACCGAGCGTCCCTGCTTGCGCAGGCGGTCATGCACGCGGCGGACCGTATTTTTCATGTTGCAGAAAACCATCACGCGTTTGAAGCCCATATCGTCGATGATTCTGCCCATATCCTCCAGACGCCGCTCGCCCGATGACAGCAGGCTGAACTGCGCGATCATCGGCCGGTTATCGCCTTCGGCCGCGACGGTGATTTCCACCGCGTCATGCTGATATTCCCACGCCACGTCCATCACTTCACGGGAAATCGTTGCACTGAACATCACCACCTGCGTGTCGGCCGGCGTGCTGTTGAGAATTTTCCTAACATCACGGATAAAGCCCATTTTCAGCATTTCGTCCGCTTCGTCGAGCACAGCGGTATAGACATTTCCCAGCCACACCGTGCCGCGTCCCATATGATCGAGCAGGCGCCCCGGCGTCGCCACCACAATGTGCGGCTGCTTTTTCAGCACCGCCAGCTGTCTGGCAATCGGCTGTCCGCCATAAACCGAAGCGATGCGCACATCCGGCCGGTACGCCGCAAGCTGACGCAGCTCTTCTGCGATCTGTATGCAAAGTTCCCGCGTGGGACAGACGACCACCGCCTGAATATCCTTGGAGTCGGGAGATAAGCATTCGATCAGCGGAATGCCGAAAGCACAGGTTTTTCCCGTGCCGGTCGGTGCCTTGGCAATGACATCGTTGCCGTCCATCATTGCCGGGATCGTCTGCGCCTGCACCGGCGTGGGATTTGAAAATCCCATCCGTTTGACCGCCTTCAGAATTTCCGGACTTAATGCCAACTCTTCAAACGTGGTTATCTTTTCTTCCGTCATAAACCAGCAATTCCTCTCTTTGCCTTAAGATAAGCAGACGCGGTCCTGAACCGCCTCCTCTGAAACAGGACGTCTGCGTCCGCGGCCGCTTATCTTACACAATTCATACCGCCTTCTATTGTAGCACAGCGGCACTGTATGGACAAGTCTCCCTCAGCCGGCCGCGGTGATTTTTCGTTCCAAATAGGCGATCGCATCCGCAACCACCCCTTCATCGCAGTCACAGGCCATATATTCCGCATACGCATGGATATCCGCCGGCGCATTGCCGGACAGAATCGGGATGCCGGCTGCCTTGAGCATCTCCACATCGTTATAATAATCGCCGACCGCCGCGGTATGCTCGAGCGGAATCCCCTGCAGCTGCGCCAGGGTACGCACCCCGCTGCCTTTGGTGACTCCTGCGGGAAGGATTTCAAAATAACAATCCTCCGTGAACATCCCGTACATACCGGTGAGCTCCGCTTCGGCAAAAAAATCCGGAAAAACCGTCAGCTGCTCCGCCGGTGCACCAAACAGGATTTTATTGACCCGCGCCGGCAGATCATCCACGCGGCCGGGATGATCCTGCAGCCCTTCAATGCGCAGAAGCCGGCGGGTAATACCGCTTTCCCGCACCGAGGTTATCGAAGAGCCGCAGAACAGCTGTATCCCGATCTCCGGCAGCCGGCTGAACACCTTTTGCACCAGCTGCGGATAATTATCCGGCAGGCACTCGTCATGAATCACCTGCTTTTTTTGGCTGTCGTATAACGCTGCACCGTTGAGCGTAACCGCCGCTCCATTGGGGTGCACCTGGTCGATGATACGCTGCGCCGAACGGTCACAGCGCCCTGTGGCAATCGAAAAGACGCCGCCCTGCGCCATGAAGCGCGCGATCGCCTCCCGATTGCGCGGCGGGATCTGCTTATGCCGATCCACCAGCGTTCCGTCGATATCCGAAACCAACAGGTATCCCTTGAAAATATCCTGCATGAACTCCATTACCCCTTGTCAAGCGTTCCGGCCGATCTTCTCCAAAAAGGCCGTAAAATAAGCGGGAAGCGGACTTTCAAATTCCAGCCGGCGTCCGTCCCGCGGATGCACAAAACCGATATGCTTCGCGTGCAGGCACTGTCCGTGCAGCTCAGCCGGCTGACGCGTACCGCCGTATACGGCGTCTCCCGCTACCGGATGGCCGAGATAGGCCATATGCACGCGGATCTGATGGGTGCGGCCGGTTTCCAGCCGGAGCCGCAGATGCGCGTAGCCCGGATATTCCGCCAGCACAGTGTAGTGCGTCACCGCCGGTTTGCTGTTCTTTGCCGTTACCGCCATCTTCTTGCGGTCGGTTGGATGCCGTCCGATCGGCGCATCGACCGTACCGGCGGCATCACGAAGATGCCCCACTACCACGGCCTCGTATTCACGTGTAAAGCTATGCACCTTGATTTGCTCAGCGAGCCCCTGATGGGCAAAATCGTTTTTGGCCACAATCAGCAGGCCGCTGGTATCTTTATCGATACGATGTACGATTCCCGGACGCAGCACGCCGCCGATTCCGGACAACGAATCCCCGCAGTGTGCCAGCAGCGCGTTGACCAGCGTGCCGGTATAATTGCCGGCCGCCGGATGGACCACCATGCCCTTAGGCTTATTCACCACCAGCAGATCGCCGTCCTCGTAGACAATATCCAGCGCAATCGCCTCCGGCTGTGCGGTATAGGGTACAGGCTGCGGTATCTCCACGCGCACCGCTTCCCCGCCGTGCAGCCGGTAGTTTTTCGGCCGCACCCGGCCATCCACCGCAACCGCGCCCTGCTCGATCCAGCCCTGTACCGCCGAGCGGCTTTGCTGCAGCCAGCTGCTCAAAAAGCTGTCAAGCCGGTTGTCCGCCATCTCCGGCGGAACCATCGTCTCTTCGGTCCTCATCCTGCGTCACATCCTCCTGCTCCCGGGAAATATCGCTGTCCTCCGCCGGCAAGGCCTCCTCTTTTGCCGGCGGAACCGTATCCTCCTTATAGACAAACAGGAACGCCACCAGCAGCAGGGCCGCACCGATGACCACGCAGCAATCCGCAAAATTGAAAATCGGGAAGTTGATGAATTTGGCATAGAGAAAATCCACGACATAACCATACGCCAGACGGTCGATCATATTGCCGATGCCGCCGGCCAGAATCAGCACGCCGGCCGCGTTGGCCAGCTTATATTTCCGGAATTTGCCCGACATCAGAATCACAAGGATAACCAACATGACGATAAACGTAAAGGTGATGAAAATCCAGCGCTGATTCGGAAGAATGCCAAAAGCCGCGCCGGGATTGCGGTGATACAGCAGTTCAAACACGCCGTCGATCACCGGAATGGACTGACCGAGCTGCATATTGGAGGTTACCAGATATTTTGTCAGCTGATCGATCCCTACCAGAACGGCGGTTGCCAGCAGCAGGATAAACTGAAGCACCTGTGACCATCCTTTCAGGGGAAACGGATGCCGATTCCCCTTTCGTAATCCGACAGAACACGCAAAAGCGGCGGCCGGACATCCGGTGCGCCGCTTTTGGCTTATTGTTTTTAAGCGTTGCCGAGCGTTTCCATTACACCAGCGCAGCGGCTGCACAGTGCCGAATGCTGCGCATCCTTGCCCACCGTATCGCTGAACGACCAGCAGCGGGTGCACTTTTCGCCTTTCGCATGCGCCACCGTTACCGACAGGCCTTCCACATCACCGCGGCAGGCGCTGCCGTCTCCCTCACGAACCGTTACCTTCGACACAATAAACAGCGAAGGCAGCAGCGCCTCCGTCTGCTGCAGGAAGGACAGCAGATCACCGGTGCCGTACAATTCCACCTCGGCCTCAAGCGAGCTGCCGATAACCTTGGCCGTACGCGCCGCCTCCAGCGCCTTCTGCACATCGTCACGGATGGCGTGCAGCTGTTTCCAGCGTTCCATAAACGCCGCATCGCCGCCTGCCGTCTCAGCCGGCATCTCGTTGAACATCACCGAACCGGTGTCGTCATCGCACGCATGCGGCATGAACGACCAGATTTCTTCCGCAGTAAATGCGAGGATCGGCGCCAGCATGCGGGTCAGCGCATTGAGAATGCGGTACATGGCCGTCTGCGCGGCGCGGCGGGTCACACTGCCCGCCGGTTCACAATACAGCCGGTCCTTGAGCACGTCGAGGTAGAAGTTGGACAGATCCACCACGCAGAAGTTATGCATCTTATGGAAAGCATCGTGGAATTCAAACGACCGGTAAGCCGCATGCACCTGCCCGACCAGCTCGTTCAGGCGCATCAGTGCCCAGCGATCGATCTCCGCAAGGTCTTCCTCCGCCACGCAGTCCGTGTCCGGCGCAAAGTCATTCAGGTTTCCGAGGATGAACCGCGCGGTGTTCCGGATCTTCCGGTAGGCTTCGGACAACTGCTTGAGGATATCCTTTGACAGGCGCGCATCCACCTTGAAGTCGAGGGACGCCACCCACAGCCGCAGAATATCTGCACCGTAATCCTTGATGATTTCCTCCGGCGCAATGGTATTGCCGAGTGATTTATGCATCGCCTTGCCCTCGCCGTCGACCGTCCAGCCGTGGGTGAGGACATGGGTATACGGCGCTTCTCCCCGCCAGGCCACTGCCGTAAGCAGGGAGGACTGGAACCAGCCGCGGTGCTGGTCGCCGCCCTCGAGATACAGGTCCGCCGGCCATTTCAGGTAGTCGCGCTCCGCCAGAACGGCGGCGTGCGAGGAACCGGAATCGAACCAGACGTCCATAATGTCGTTTTCCTTGCGGAAGTGCTTGCCGCCGCAATGCGGGCAGACCGCATCATCCGGCAGAATTTCCTCCGCCTCATGCGCCCACCAGCCGTCGGAGCCTTCCCGGCGGAACAGCGCCGCCACCGCCTCAATAAAGCGGCGGTCGATGATCGGCTTGCCGCAGTCCTCGCAGTAGAAGATCGGAATCGGCACGCCCCACAGACGCTGCCGGGAGATGCACCAGTCGCTGCGCTCACGGACCATCGAGATGATCCGGTCCTCGCCCCACGACGGCATCCACTCCACCTTTTTGATGGCTTCCACAGCCTGATCCTTAAAGCTGTCCACCGAACAAAACCACTGCTCGGTCGCGCGGAACAGCACCGGGTGCTTGCACCGCCAGCAGTGCGGATACTGGTGGATGATCTTTTTCATCGCAAACAGGCAGCCGATCTGCTCCATATGCTTGGCGATGGCTTTTCCGGCTTCATCGGTGGTCAGCCCCGCAAATTCGCCCGCTTCAGCGGTCATCCGGCCGTGATCGTCCACCGGAACCACAACCGGGATATGCGGATAGTTTTTGCAGACCTCGAAGTCCTCCACACCGTGTCCGGGCGCGGTATGCACACAGCCGGTACCGCTCTCCAAGGTCACATGATCGCCCACGATGATATAAGAAGGCCGGTCGATAAACGGATGCTGCGCCACCATGTTTTCGAGCTCACTGCCCTTGAAGGAGGCCAGTATCGCATAATCGCTTTTGCCGCCGGCGGCCAGAGCCTCTTCAAAAAGGCCTTCCGCCATGATGTAGTTTTCTTCCCCGCAGCGGATTACATGATAGGTGAAATCCGGGCCGAGACAGATTGCCACGTTGCCGGGCAGCGTCCAGGTGGTGGTAGTCCAGATGACAAAATACGTATTCGCCGGATCAATCCCTTTGGCTTTCAGCAGCCCTTTGTCGTCCTTCACCTGAAATTTGACATACACCGAATAGCAGGGATCTTCCGCATATTCGATCTCCGCCTCCGCCAGCGCGGTACGGCACTCGGGACACCAGTAAACCGGCTTGAGTCCCTTGTAAATGTAGCCCTTGAGCGCCATCTCGCCGAAGATTTCGATCTGCTTGGCTTCAAAATCCGGCTTGAGGGTCAGATACGGATTATCCCATTCACCGAGCACGCCCAGACGCTTGAACTGCTCACGCTGATTATCGACATAGGTAAGCGCGTATTCACGGCAGATCTTCCGCAGCTCCAGCGGGGAAATCGTCGCGGAATTCTCCACTCCCGCTTTTGCACGGGCCTTCAGCTCGATCGGCAGCCCGTGAGTATCCCAGCCGGGCACATACGGCGCCTTATATCCCGCCATATTGTGATAACGCACAATGAAATCCTTGAGAATTTTATTGAGCGCCGTGCCGATATGGATGTCGCCATTGGCATAGGGCGGGCCGTCGTGCAGCACATACAGCGGCTTACCCTCGTTTTTCTCCATCAGGCGGTCGTACAGACGGGTGCTCTCCCATTCCCTGAGCATCTCCGGTTCACGCTTGGGCAAGCCGGCACGCATGGGAAATTCCGTTACCGGCAGGTTCAGCGTATTGTTGTAATCCTGTTCTGACATGTGGTCCTAACTCCTTCATTGACGGCTGCGCTATGCTATGTGCCGACAGCCGGATATTACTTTCTGCGGCGGAACAGTCCGCGGGGCTGGTCACCATCCGGATCATTCGCCAGATCGTATTCATCACCGAATTTGAGGTTTTCAAAGCGCGACGCCGGACGGGCAGCGGAATCCGCGGAAACCAGCGGAACCTCCTCTTCCTCGTCGATCTGCGGGATACGCATGGCAAACGCCGAATCCTCTGCGGCCGCTGCCGTTGTCTCGGTGTTGACGATAACCGTTTCTTCCACGGCAGCCGGCGTTTCATCCGTGACCGTCACCTGAATTTCTTCTACGGCAGGCTTCTCCTCTGCCGCCGGCGCCTCCGCGGGTGCCGCAGGTTCCGGCTCCGCCTCTTCCTCCTTGATCTCCGGCAGCACGTCGATCAGCGCGAGATGCTCGCGGTAAATCGCCAGCATCCGGGATTTGAACAGCGCCACTTCCTTCTGGATACGCTCCAGTTCCTTTTCCTCGTCGACAATATTCTGCCGTGCGGTCTCCACAATTTTATCCGCCTTGATTTTGGCATCGTCCATAATCAGGCTGGCCTTATGGTTGGCCTCCCGCAGAGTCGCATCGCCGAGCCGCTGCGCACTGAGAAGGGCCGTGCGGATGCTGTCTTCGTCGTTGCGGTATTCCACCAGCTTATCGGCAAGAACCTCCAGCTTCTTCTGCAGATCCTGCTTTTCGCGGTTCAGTGCTTCCACCGCCGCGGTTTTCTCTTTAATCAGCGCTTCCACCGTATCGGCACACTCGTCGATGAATACATCCACCTCCGAAGTCTTATAGCCGCCCATGCCCTTGGTAAAAACCACATTGCGGATATCGTTCGGCGTCAACATGCGGTATTCCTCCCCTTCTGCGCATTCACGTGCGCGCTCAGATATATTTTCGTGCCTTCAAACACAAACGTCCCTTTTTTGTCGGCGGCCCCAGCGCATCCACGATATAGCGCCCCGCTCCGCGGACGGAAAGCACATCGCCGTCCTTTACCGGAGCCGCCTGCGCCATACAGGGAACATGATTGAGCGATACCAGTCCGGCGGCAATCCGTCTGACCGCTTCCTCGCGGGATGTACCGAGCACCGCCTTTAAAACCGCATCAAGGCGCGGCGAGGCGACCGTATCCCGGATCTCCCGGAAGGCATGCGCGGCTGGCAGAACACCGGAAAAGGGCCGCTCCACCGTGACCCCTTCCCCGCCGATTTTTACGATCTGTTCGCTCAGAAAGCCGGCAACATCTTCATGCACAAAAGCCGCAGCCGTGCCTTCGCCGCACAGAATGTCCCCGATCTTTTCCCTTTTGATCCCGCATCCCAGCATGGTTCCCAAGAAATCCCGGTGGGTCAGACGGACTGTCCCGCGCCAGGAAAAGCCCAGGCTCTCCACCGGGAACAAAGCCGGATCCGGTTCTAGAAAAGAGGGGAACACACCGAGAAGGGTGCGTTCCGCCTCTTCATGACCGCCCCAGAACAGGGCGTGCACCTCCCGGTTTTTCCGCAGTGCATTTTCCGCCAACATATGCTGACGTTCATCGAGAAAGCCCACAAAGCACGGATAAGCCCGGTCACTGCACAGGCGTGCGGCATCGCTCACGCGCGCCAGCAGCCAGCTGTCATCATTCTCAGAAATACAGCCCATTGTTTTCCAGCTCATCCAGCAGATCGCCCATAATGCCGACGTTGTACGGTGTGATAATAAAGGTGCAGTTGGCCACCTTCTTGATCTGACCGTCGTTGGCATAGGCCACGCCGCTGAGGAAATCCAGAATGCGGCGCGCTACATCCTTGTTTGCCGATTCCAGATTCAGCACGACCGTGCGCTTGGAATTGAGATGGTCGGCCACCGTGCTGGCATCATCAAAGCGTTCCGGCTTGACCAGCACCACCTGCAGCTGCGCGGTAGCGTGGATATTGACCACCTTGTTGCCGCGCTTGGTCGTATCTGCCGCCGGAGCCGCGCTGTACGAATCCGTTGAGTCGGAAGCCTTGGACACGAAATCCATCGTATCCTCGTTTTCCTCCTGCTCCAGATCGTAATCGTCATCCTCCGGATCCCCCATGAATCCTTTAATCTTGTCGAACAGTCCCATTGTGCTAAACCCCCATATGTTTTTTGTTCCTGTCAGCAATCAGAATATTTCGGCATCTCAGTACCGTGCACCGAACAGCGCCGAGCCGATACGAACCATCGTCGCGTCTTCCAGAATCGCTTCCGCATAGTCGGACGACATCCCCATCGACAAAATGCTCATAGTGATATTATCTATGTTTTTATCCCGTATGTCAATAAACAGTTTGTGCATACGCGAAAAAAACTCTCTTTTTTCCTTTTCTTTGTCGGAAATCGGCGGAATGGTCATCAATCCGCACACATGGATCGAGGAAAGCGCGGCACATTCGTGCAGCAGTTCTTCCAGCCGATCGGGGGCAACACCGGACTTGCTTTCTTCGCCGCCGATATTGACCTCCACCAGCACATCCAGCCGTTTTCCGCAGCGCTGCGCGGCAGCGTCCACAGCCTGAGCAAGGCGGAGCGAATCAATCGATTCGATCATATCCACCTTATCGACAATTTTTTCCACCTTATTCGTCTGAAGATGCCCGATAAGATGGATATCCATGTCGTCGAGCAACAGCGATTCCCGTTTGCCCAGAAATTCCTGCACCCGGTTTTCGCCGATGTGCCTCACCCCGGAAAGAATCGCCCGGTTGATCCGTGCGGCTTCCACCGTTTTGGTAACGGCAAGCAGCGTCACGTCCTCTTCCCGGCGGCCGGCCCGCAGGCAAGCCTGTGCCATTGTCTCACGGATGCGCTTGAGATTCTCCACACAGGAATCCCCTTCCGGCGCCACCGGCCGATCAGGAACGTATAATTTTTCCATCGTACAGCCCCTTCTTTCCGCTGACGACCACTTCATCGTACAGCCTCAGGTACTCCCTGGTATCGATTCCCTTTTCCTCAAGTTCACTCTGCGACAGCGTGGTCATATCGCGGCAGATATGAAAGCCGGACTCGCTGTAAAGGATATCCACTTTCCGGAATCCCACCGTATTGCCCACGCGGATATACACCCCGCGCTCCCCGTCGTCATTAAAGGTCAGCGCCGAATCCGGCACGCGAAGCCCTTCATACTCCACCAGACGGATCCGCGCGGTTTCCTTCCGGATATCCGCCAGTGCCTCCGACATATACGAGCATTTCAGCACGACCAGTGTTTTCCCGTCTTTGGTACGGTTGGCCAGCGTAACTTCCACCGGCACCGCCTCTTCCGAGACAAAGGGAAACTGCACCGACAGCTTGGCATCCTGCCGGATCTGCGCCGCAGCTGCGGAGTCCAGCACACAGGTAAAATACCATTCATAATCCCCGACAACCTTGCCGGCGTAGTCCACGGTATTCTCCGCTGCGGTCATGGCAAGCGCCGCCTCTACCTCTTCCACTGTAAGGCTGGATACCTTGTCATAATCCAAAACCTTTTCCAGACCGTCCACCGCGCTGACAAAGTATCCGGCCACCGGCGCGGCGAGAGTGGCGGAAGGGGTTGACGCCTGATTTTCAAGCGCCTGCTTCTGCGCGGTCAGTGCCGCAATGCGTTCGGAGAAATCCGTCGCTGTTCCGATGATTTTCTGCCGTTTATTCATCAGGCTGAGAAGCTGCGTACGCAGCGAATCGCTATCCGAAGTATCCGGCGAATGCACCGCCACAGCCAGTTCCAGCTGCAGGCGGTCGATCTGTTTGTTGATCATATCCAGGTTCACCCGGTTGGCTGCCCCCTGCTGATCGATGGTTTTCAGCTCCTGAATCTGGGCCTCCAGCTTCTCGATCTGCTGGTGGACCAGTGCAGCGCTTTCGTCGGGATAAATCTCGGCAATCTGCCCGTTCATGGCCACCTTGCTGCCATTAGCCAGGGTGTAATAGCGATAGCCTTCGGTTTCGGCCGGAATCACCGTTTCATTGCGGATGGTGATCCCCTCGGCGTCCACTGTATCGTACACGCTGTAATTGCGCACGGTTTCGGTTTCCAGCGGCGAGTAAAGCAGCTGGAAGGCCTGATAGCCCACATAAGCGACCAGAAACAGCGCCGCCACCGCCGTCAGCAGCCGTCTGAGAAAACTGTCCACGCCTTACTCCCCCTTTCCATCCTTCATCGCCTGCAAGGCGTCTTTCATCCGAAGATACGCTTCCTGCTCCAGTTCCTTCGGATCGTCATATTCATCGATATACAGCACCGTGCCGGGCATGGTTTTGCTCATCCTGCGGAACCAGGAAAGCTGACGCTTGGCATACCGGCGGGTGCCCCGCTTGAGATTCTCCGCCGCCGCCTCCAGCGTGCATTCCCCGCGCAGGTACGGCGCCAGCTCCTTATACCCGATGGCCTGCAACGCGGTAGCGCCGCCCGGCAGCGCCATCACACGCGCAGCCTCCTCCGGCAGCCCTTTTTCCAGCATCGCATCCGCCCGGCGGTCGATCCGGTCGTACAGCACCTGACGCTCCCGGCAATCCAGCAAAAGCAGCCAGGGCGCATACGGAGACGGACGGCTGCGGGAATAAGCCTGCTGCTGCGCCATCGTGCGTCCGGTCGTGCGGTATACCTCCAGCGCACGGATAATGCGGCCGTGATCGTTTTCATGCAGCCTTGCCGCGGTTTCGGGGTCTACCCGGCGCAGCTCCTCCAGCAGGGCCGCACCGCCTTCCCGGAGGATGCGGCAGCGCAGCTCCTCCCGGCAGGATGAGCCCTCCGGCTCCTCAGCAAAAACGAGATTCTCCGCAAGCGACTGGATATACAAGCCGGTGCCCCCGCAGAGAATCGGCAGCGCGCCGCGCGATACAATTCCGGCAATCACCGCATGGGCATCCTCCACATACCGGGCAACGCTGTACGGCTTGTCCAGCGGCTGAAACCCCAGCAGATGGTGCGGAATCCCCCGCAGCTCTTCCTCCTGCGGACGCGCCGTACCGATGCAGAGAGACGAATAGATCTGCATCGAATCCGCGGATACCACCTCGCCGCCGAACCGCTGCGCGAGGCTTACGGCCAGCGCCGTCTTGCCGGAAGCGGTTGGACCGGCCACAATGGGAAGCGGGATGCGGCGCTGCATAAACGGGTCTCCTTTCGGTCAGGCTCAGCCGCCCAGGCGGCCAAACTGCTTTTCCAGCTCGTGACGGGAAAACTCAATACATACCGGCCGGCCATGCGGACAGGTGCGGATATCCTGATCCCACAGCACCCGCTGTGCAAGCTCCTGCCACTCCTCCGGACGGGTGGTATCCCCCGCCTTTACCGCAGCGCGGCAGGCAGAGGAATGATAAATCCAGTCCAGCTTATCGCTGCCGATATCCTTCCGGCCGGAAACAAAACCGCCCGCGATCTCCTGAAGCAGCGCTTCCACGTCACTGCCGTCGAGCAGCATCGGCAGCGCGCGCACCAGCACCGTACCGGCGCCGAAATCCTCGATCTCAAATCCCGCCGCAGTCAGGGTATCCATCTCCCCGATCAGCGCGGCGTATTCTTCCCGGCTCAGCGCCACGGTTACCGGCGCGAGAAGCTGCTGGGCATCGCTGTGCGGATCCTGTTTGAAACGGTTATACAAAATCCGCTCATGCGCGGCATGCTTATCAATAAAATAGAGCGCCCCGTCCATTTCCGCGATGATGTAGGTTTTGAACGCTTCGCCGAGGCAGCGGATCGGCGGGTGTCCCTCCGCCGCTTCCCTGCCATTTCCGGCAGGGGTTCAGCCGGTTTCGGCGGAGCTGCTGCCGCGGGCGGCATAACCGGCTCCTCATCCACTGTGCGTTCAATATCGATGCGCACGGCGGACGGCCGGGAAGCCGTCACATGATAACCCATATCGGCCGGCGAGCTGCGCATCACATGGCCGGAAGACACCGGCGAAACCGGCGGCGCTGCCCAGAAAACCGGCGCACGCGGTGTTTTTTCGGCGGCGGGCTTGTCCGCCGTCTCCGGAAAAGACCGTTCGGCTGTCCGGGCGGCGGCAGCATGCGCCGTCTGCGGCCGGACAAACTGCAGTTGCTCGGCCTCCGGCTTCGGCGGGGTGACGACACGCGGCGGAAGAGAAACCTGCCGGCGGGTATCCCCGCTTTCCAGCGCGGTGCGAACCGCATGGTAAACCGCGTCAAATACCGGCTTTTCGTTGATGAACCGCACTTCGATTTTTGCCGGATGCACGTTGGCGTCCACCGTTTCCGCCGGCATATCCAGATGCAGCACGCAGGAAGGAAATTTTCCCACCATGATGCTGCCCTTATAGGCCTGCTCCATCGCCGCCATAGCCGTCCGGGTTTTGACATAGCGGCCGTTGATAAAAAAGTGCTGCATCGTCCGGTTGGCCCGCACCGCGGCCGGCTTGCACAAGAAGCCGTGCACATGCACGCCGCCCATCGCATAATCCACCGGCATCAGGCCGCCGGCAAACTCGCGGCCGAACACCGCATAGATGCACGAATGCAGATCCCCATCCCCCGGGGTAAGCAGTTCTTCCTTTCCCTCACGGACAAAGCGGATGGATACCTCGGGATGCGACAGCGCAATACGGTCCACCACACCGGCGACCGCATTGCCCTCACTGACGTCCTTTTTCAGAAATTTCATACGCGCGGGAACATTATAAAACAAATCCCGCACGACAATTGTCGTACCCTGGGGGCAGCCGGCGTCCTCGAGCAGGATTTCCTCTCCGCCCTCGATCACATAGCGGGTGCCGGCCAGTTCGTCCTTTGTGCGGGTGGTCATCTCCACCCGCGCCACTGCCGCGATAGAGGCCAGCGCCTCACCGCGGAAGCCAAGCGTACCGATCGCCTCAAGATCGTTCTCGGTGCGCACCTTACTGGTCGCATGACGCAGGAATGCGGTCGGCACATCCTCCCGCGCGATGCCGGAGCCGTTGTCGGTGATCGTAATGCTGTGAATACCGCCGGAACGGATATCCAGCGAAACATTTTTTGCCCCGGCATCGATGGTGTTTTCGAGCAGCTCCTTAACCACAGAAGAGGGGCGCTCCACGACCTCCCCCGCCGCGATCAGCTCGGCTGTGTGTTTATCCAGAACCTGAATATGCGCCATGAATACGTCCCTCTCTTTCCTTGACTTAATAGGCTTCCGCCGCTTTGCACAGCTCATACAGCGTCTGCAGCGCTTCGATCGGCGTCAGGGTATTGACGTCGATTTCCCGCAGCCGCTGCACCAGCTCGTTATCGACGGCCGGCAGCAGGGAAAGCTGTCCGCTGTCGTCCTCTACATGCTCCGCCGCGACATGCGGCTTATGCAGCTCGATATCCCCATTGTCCAGCTGACGCAGGATATCCTTGGCGCGGGACACCACCGAGTCGGGTATGCCGGCGAGCTTCGCCACCTCGATGCCGTAGCTGTCGTCCGCCGGGCCGCGGACGATCCGCCGCAGGAAGGTGATATCGTCCCCGCGCTTTTTCACCGCGATATTGTAATTTTTCACGCACTCCAGTTCGCTTTCCATCACGGTCAGCTCATGGTAATGGGTGGCAAACAGGGTCTTGGCTCCCAGCTTTTTGATGCTGGCCACATGCTCCAGCACCGCCCGCGCGATGCTCATGCCGTCAAAGGTAGAGGTGCCGCGGCCGATCTCGTCGAAAATAATCAGGCTGTCGGCAGTGGCGTTGCGCAGGATGGCGGCCACCTCGCTCATTTCCACCATGAAGGTGGACTGTCCCGCCGCCAGATCGTCCGATGCGCCGACCCGGGTAAAAATGCTGTCGACGATGCCGATCTGTGCGGAATCCGCCGGCACAAAGCTGCCGATCTGCGCCATGAGCACGATCAGCGCCGTCTGCCGCATATACGTGGATTTACCCGCCATATTCGGCCCGGTGATAATCGCCACGCGATTCTCGCCGTTGTCGAGCAGCGTATCGTTCGGCACAAACGGCGCATCCAGAAGCGCCTCCACCACCGGATGGCGGCCGTTATGGATATCGATGCGCCCTTTCATGTCAATGAGCGGACGGCAGTACTTCTGCCGCACCGCCACCTCCGCAAAAGAACAGAGCACATCCAGCCGTGCCACGGCGCCCGCAGTGCGCTGGATCCGCGGCAGCTGTTTGGATACCGTTTCCCGCAGCTCGGTAAACAGCTGGTACTCCAGCGCCACCACACGGTCCTTGGCACCGAGCACGCGGGCCTCCAGCTCCTTGAGTTCCTGGGTGATATAGCGTTCCGCGTTCGCCAGCGTCTGCTTGCGGATATAGGTTTCCGGCACCTCGCCGTGATACGCGCGGGATACCTCTATGTAATAGCCGAAAACCCGGTTATAGCCCACCTTCAGGTTCTTGATGCCGGTGCGCTCTTTTTCCTCGGTTTCAATGCGGGCGATGATGCCCTTGCCGTCGGTCATATCGGTACGCAGCTGGTCGATTTCCTCGCTGTACCCCTCGCGGATCATGCCGCCTTCCCGCACCGTGAACGGCGGTTCGTCCACAATCGCCCGCTCGATCAGCTCGCATATGTCGGTCAGCGGATCAATACCGTCCCGGATCTCGACAAGCATCTGCGCTTTACAGCCTTCCATCCAGTTTTGGATCGGCGCCATTTTGCGCAGGGTAAACGCCAGGCTGCGCAGCTCCTTGGCGTTGGCGCTGCCGTAGACGATGCGGGTCATGATGCGTTCGAGATCATAAATATCCGCCAGCTGAGCGAGCAGGTCGCCGCGCAGGATGGAATCGCCGGTCAGCTCCTCCACGGCGTTGTGCCGACGGATGATCTGTGCGGGGTTGATCAGCGGCTGCTCAATCCAGCTGCGGATCAGCCGCTTGCCCATCGCCGTCTTGGTACGGTCGAGCACCCCCAGCAGCGAGCCGCGCTTTTCCTTGGAACGCATGGTTTCCAGCAGTTCCAGATTGCGGCGCGCCGCCAGATCCAGCTTCATAAAGCGCGCATCGGAATAGATATCGAGGCTGGTCAGCCGTTCCAAACCGGTCATCTGGGTATCGTAAAGATACTGCAGCGCGGCACCGAGTGCGCGCACCGCGCAGGTCTGCCCTTCCAGACCAAGAGCTTCCAGATTCTCCGCCTTAAAATGACGGAGCAGCCGATCCACCGCACCGGTATATTCAAAGTCCGCCGCCGGCGCCGCATCCGCCTGCCGTCCCAGACGCCCGGTGATAAACGATACCAGCTCAGCATTTGCGCTGGCAATGTCGTTGAGGCGGATTTCACTGGGCGAATACCGGCCGAGCTCATTATTCACCCGTACGATGATATCCGCGCCGTCGAGCGTCGTCACATGCGCTTCGCCGGTGGAGCAGTCGACAAAGCAAAGTCCCGCCTCGTCGCCGGCATCCCCCAGCACCAGCACGCACAGATAGTTGTTCTTGCTCTCGTCAAGCATGCTGCCTTCAATGACCGTACCCGGGGTAATCACACGGATCACCTCCCGCTTGACAAGGCCCTTGGCCAGCGACGGATCCTCCATCTGCTCGCAGATGGCAACCTTATACCCCTTCTGCACCAGCCGCGCAATATAGGATTCACAGCTGTGGAACGGCACACCGCACATCGGCGCGCGCTCCTCCTGCCCGCATTCCTTGCCGGTCAGGGTGAGTTCCAGCTCACGCGACGCGGTCTTGGCGTCGTCGTAGAACATCTCATAAAAATCCCCCAGCCGGAAAAACAGCAGGCAGCCGGGATGCTGCTCCTTGATCTCGAAATACTGCCTCATCATCGGCGTCAATTCCGCCATCCACGACACTCCCCTTTTTCCGAAATGCAGCGCCTCCGCCGCCGGCCTTACTGGCAGCCGCCGCAGGTGGAGCAGCTGCCGGAACAGCCGCTGCCGCTTTCCAGCGCCTCATCCGGATTCACGCCCTGCGCGGAAAGGGTAATGATGGTATTGATCTGCCGCATCAGGGCATCCATTTCTTCTTTGGCCTGCTGATACGCCATCATATTGGCGTTGGCCATAATGCGTCCGTACACCTCGCGCAGCTCCTGGTCGAGCACCTTCATACGCTCCGGATCCTTGTCCGCTTCGCTTTTGGTGGCCTCGTTGTTCACCGCGATACGCTTGAGATTGAATTCCCCGATCATGCCCTGCAGCGCCTCATCCTCGTCCGCCGCGGCCTGCGCCATCTGCATACGGATATACCGGCCGTCCTCCTGAAGTGCAAAGCCGATTTCCTTCGCCAAATCCAAAATATCGTTCATGTCAATAACCTCTTTCTGTTTATTTAATTCAGAATACGGTCAACCCTGCCGTAGAGAATCCATGTTTTCGCTTCGGTGATGGTCACCTCGGCATCGCAGCCGACCCACTCGGCCGGACCGTCCACCCGGACAATGATGTTTTCCGGCAGCCGCGCCTCCAGAAATCCGCCGCTGTCCGTCTCAATCAGCGCGTGCCGTGTCATCCCCACCAGATGCTGCAGCCGCTGTTCTGCAAGCTGCTCCTGCACGGCGGTCAGCTCCTGGAACCAGGCGGTTTTGGTCTCCGGCGGGACCGGGTCCGCCATCTTCGCCGCCGGCGTACCCTGCCGCGGGGAAAAGATGAAGGTGTACAGCGACACAAACCCCACCTGACGGATGAGGTCCAGCGTCTGTTCAAAGTCTTCCCGCATTTCGCCCGGAAATCCCACAATGACATCGCTGGTAAAGGCAATATCCGGAACCGCCCGCCGCGCATAAGCGATCAATTCAAGATACTGCTCACGGGTATAGCCGCGGTTCATTGCCTTCAGCACCCGGTTGCTGCCCGACTGAAACGGCAGATGAAAATGCCGGGACACCTTTTTGCATTCGGCAATGGCATCAAAGAGCGCCGGCGTGGCGTCCTTCGGATGAGAGGTCATAAAGCGGATCAGGAAATCGCCGTCAACCGCATTGATCCGGCGGAGCAGTTCCGGAAAATCCACCCCGTCCTGCGTTCCCTTCCCGTAGGAATTGACGTTCTGGCCGAGCAAAGTAATGTCCTTATAGCCCGCCCCGACCAGCTGCCGGACCTCCGCCAGAATATCCTCCGGACGGCGGCTGCGTTCCCGGCCGCGTACATACGGCACGATACAGTAGGAACAGAAATTGTTGCAGCCGTACATGATCGGCACAAACGCCTTGAACGTCCCATCGCGGCGGACCGGAATCCCTTCTGCGATCACGCCGTCCTCCTGCGGCCGCTCGATCACGCGGCCTTCGGTGAGCGCCCGGTACAGCAGTTCCGGAAAGCGGTGCAGCACATGGGTGCCGAACAGCAGCCCCACAAACGGATAGCTTTTGCGGAATTTTTCCGCCACCGCTTCCTGCTGCACCATACAGCCGCATACGCCGATGAGCACATCGGGACGCCGGCGCTTGATGTTTTTAAGCGCACCCACATTGCCGAATACCCGATCCTCCGCATGCCCGCGCACCGCGCAGGTGTTGTACAGGATCACGTCGGCCTCCTCCGGGTTTTCGGTGAAGCCAAAGCCCATCTCCGCGAGCATCCCTTTGATATGCTCGGAATCAGCGACATTTTGCTGGCAGCCGAAGGTGCGCACACAGGCCAGCGGTGCGATACCGCCGCGGCACTCCTCATAGTGGCGGCGCACCCGCTCAGCAAAGGGCTGCTGCTGCGCCAGTTCTTCTGTTGTTATACGGCGAATCTGCGGCATATCGTGCCTTTTCCTTTCTGCGCATCCCTTTGGATGCCCGAAGACATTACTTCTTATCAGTATAGCAAAAAACGACATTCTTTTCAATCTGTAAGCGGCCGAATTCACAAAGTTTTTTCTTCTGAAAAGAAAAGAGGCGGGACGCCCGAAAGCGCCCCGCACACAGATTTCCTTATTCCGACGGCTGTCTATTCCGATCGCGCCAATAACGCACGCGCACGCGCGGCATAATAGGTATCGCCGCCATTTTCCGCAGCAAATTTCAGATATTCGGCAGCCTGCCTGTTGTCCCGGTTATGAAGGCAAATCTGCCCCAGCCAATACCGGGCTTTCACTCTTTCCAGCATCTGTGCAGATTCGGCCTCAGCCAGTTCACAGAAAAAAGCCATTGCGCCATCGTAATCGCCGGTCAGCATACGCAGCAGGTACCGCTTAATCTGATGCGACTGCTGAATGTCTTTGTATTTCTCTTCCGGCAGTCTGCCGCTTCTGATTGCACTTTCCATATACCCCAACGCCACGGCAGCGCCGGGGGCATTTTTCTCGTGAAGCAGGCAAAGGGCATAATTATTATAATAGCCTGCCATCGCGAACATGCCGTCAGCTGTATCCGAAAAGGCGGGCGGCATCTCCTGAAGAATACGCCTGGCCTTTTCAAATTCACCGGTTTCGATATAGCCGGTGGATAAAGCAATCCGGCACAAGGCCATCTGGTTCTGTGGTATTTTGAGCCTGCACCACTTTTCCAAAAGAGCGATATAGGGTGCGACACAGCAATCCTCCGCCCGCTGACGATAGATTTTTTGTATGCGCTTTGCCGCCACCCTGTTGAGAAGAAATCCAAGCAACAAAATCCATACACACGACAGAATAAATACCAAAATCATGGCAGCCGGAGAATCTTTTACGAGAGTGGAGGACAACAGGGCACTGACCGCTATCGCTCCAATACCACCCAGGATATAATAAAAAAACAGATCCCGGAACAGCCTCACAAGCCCCTCACTCCCCGCATAAAAATATGCTGCGGAACGCCTACCCGGCTTTAACCGCTGTCACGGTACGCACATTGCCGTCGCCGGTATACTCGAGAACCACCGTATCCCCCGTTTTCAGGAACGGCAGCTGTTCGGACAAACGAATCGGCGCCACATAAATCGACTCGTCGTTTTCCAGCCGGAAATAAAACTGCGTGTTGCCGTCGAGCACCGCAGAATATATTTCACCGATCACGCCGGTCACCGACTGGCCGGCCGGCTTTTCCACCCCGTCCTCAGAACCGATGGCATTGGCGTAGTTCTGTCTGGCTTCGGCCACGGTTGCCCCGATGCCGACGATGTTGTACTTTTCCACGTCGACAAAGGCGTACATTTTGATCATCTGTGCGCCGTCCTTGAGCGACATGAAATAGGTCGGCCGGTCATTTATATTCAGCAGCAGCGGGAAGGTGGCGGTATACCCCTGATCCTGCACCTGGCCCTGTGCCGAACGCTGTGCGGATTTCTCGGTGGCGCCGGGCACCGTGTAAAATTTAGTCTCCTTGGTCCGCATATTTACCAGCACAAACCCAACATTCGACTGGTCCGCGGCGACCGAAGTCATGCCGGTGTACAAATACACGTCGTCGTTGACCGCAATATAGTTATAGCCGTCGGTGGTCATCAGCACGCCGCGCTGACCAAAATACGCATTCCAGAAGCCGTTCTGGTATTTCCCGTTCAGATTGAGCTGCTCGATAATCAGATCCGCGTGGTACACACGGTCCACCCAGTTCGGCACTTTGTCCACCGGGTAATACTGGTGCTCGCCGGTGACGGCATTGACCAGCACCGCTCCCTCTACGTCGGCACCGCTCCACACGCCGATGCGGTAGTTTATGCAGGAAACGATCCAGTACGGCGTGCCGTTTTCATCGATCTCAAAAGAATAGGATTCGTCAAAAATTTTGGTGGGATAATGGAACCGCAGATAGCGCTTGAGATCCCGCATGAAATACTCACAGGGCGCGTATTTCATCCCTTCGTCCAGCCGGATCAGCTCGGTTTCCTGCGTCACCATATCCAGGCGCAGATACGCCGGGATACCCTCACTTTGGTTGTTGAACCATTTGATGATATCCCCGTATTCCAGCGGCGTCACCCGCACCGGTTTCTCGCCGTAATTGATCTGGGTATAATATTCCTCGGAAATCTCGAACTGGCTCACCAGATCCGACATCTCACCAAGCTTGCGCGCGCCCAGCTGAATCGCCGTGTCACGATCCACCACCGGAATCTGCGACATATTCAGCTCCGCGATATCCTCGGCAAAGTTCCCCTCGGTTTTCACCAGCAGACTCTGGTAGCGGCTTGCATTGAAAAACTGCGCGCCGATCAGCCAGAAAATCACCATGAGCGCGACAATGCCCCCGGCGATAAACAAAAGGACTTTCAACGCCTTGTTCGCACGCAGGCCGCTGATGGGCATCTGCGGCAGCGTCACCCGGTTGCCGCCCACTTCCACCACACGGGGCTCGGTATTCTTCTTTACCGCCACCCCTTTGCCGGTCAGCAGCAGCGCGACAAACACAATCACCAGCACACCGAGCAGAAATTCCCAGAATTCGACGCTGCGCAGATTGATCGGTGGCAGCGTAAACCAAAAGAGCAGGAAAACCGCCAGCGCCGCGCCAACCCAGCAAACCACGCGATAAATGGTCTTGTTTTTCAAAATGATTACCTTTCCTTTCACGTTCCGCCAGAGTGGATATACCCGTTCGTGCAAACGCCGGCATTATCTGCGGCGGCGTTTTTTCTTATTCGGATTCACGTAGATAAACCGCTCCACCAGCGAGATTTCCTTATAGCCCAGCCAATAGCCCACATGCGCCAGAAGCGGAACAAACACCACCGTCATCAGCATGGCGGCAATCGCTCCCCAGGAGATTTCCGCGGTCATCAGCGCCGTGCCGCCGGTCAGGCGGTCGAGAATCGGCATGAACGGCACATTCATAAACCGGTAGAACGCGTAGTAATTCGGCAGCAGCACCCCCAGTTTGCTGAGGATCAGCAGAATATAGGCAGCCGCCGAAGGAATCGCCGCGAGTGCGCCCACTTTAAGGCCGCGCAGCTTATCCTCGGCCATGTGGCCAAAATGCACGCTGTTGTTGTCCTTATCCCCCTGCGTCCACATCACCGAATAGGGAAACGCCGCCAGCAGCAGCAGGGTCAGGATAGAGCAGATCACATCCTGCGCCACACGGGCACCGGGCGACATCTCGCTGCGGAGCGTCTCTTTATACAGCTGCTCGGTGGTCGTCGTGGTCTCCTCTTCGCCGGAAGAGGGGCTGTCCTCCGACACCGGTGCCTCGGAGGAGGCGTCCTCGCTTTCGTCCGCGTAATAATGTTCCTCCACCAGCGTCTGGTTGCCTTCGGAATCCACGCGGTACAGCCGATAACCGATCTCCCTGGTAAACACCGCGCCGGAAAGCATCATGATGGACGTCACCACAAAAAAGCTCATCACCGCGGCCAGTATCGTCCGCAGCCAGATGCTGACCGACAGCTTGATGTTCCCCTTGCGGATATCCACCGCGTTCAGGTCCTTTGCCATTTCCCATCATCCCGCCTTTTCTCATCAGACGCTTTTTCCTGCCTCACGCCTATTTTGCTGATTATACCATCTTTTCCCTTCTTCGGCAACCGGAGAATTGTTAAGAATTTTCCTCCTGCGGCCGGTCGAGCAGGGCTTCCAGCTCTTCCCGCGTCAGATAAGCGCCGAAATGCGCTCCCTGTGCCATGTCGCAGCCCGCCCGGACCACCACCTCAAGCTGGCGTTCATCCTCCACGCCCTCGGCCACCACCTTGACATGCAGCTCGCGCGCCATATCGGCCAGACCGGTAATCAGCTGCTCGCCGCGCTGGCTGTCGGTGCTTTCCTGCACAAACTGCCGGTCCGCTTTCAGCACGCTCACCGGCAGATCACGCAGCAGATGCAGCGGGAATCCCCCGCTGCCGCAGCCGCCGGCCGCCAGGGTAAAACCGCGCTGATACAGCTTCCGGGCAAAGGGCAGCACCTTTTCCCGGTTCTGCTGCAGAAGGACAGGATCCAGCTCCAGCTCGACCAGAAAGGCCGGCACGCCGGTATCCCGGAGTTTTTGCGACATATACTGCAGCAAATGCTCGTCATATGCCTGATGCGGCGAGAGGTGCATAGACAGCGGCACCGGCTTCTTTCCCTCTTCTATCCAGCGGCGCTGCTGCTCGACCACCGTATCGAAAACAAAGCGGTCCACTTTGAGGATAAACAGATTGTTTTCAAACAGCGGGATAAACGCTTCGGGCATCAGCAGTCCCCGCTCGGGATGGTTCCAACGGATCTTGGCTTCCGCCCCGATCACCTGACCATCCTCCAGACGCACGCGGGGCTGATAGCCGATGACGAACTCCCCGCTTTTGAGCGCTTCTTCCATATGCGCTTCCAGCGAAGCGGCTTCTTCATAGTCCTGCGCTGCCGCCTCCTGATAAAAGGCGATATTCGGAATATCTTCCTGTGCGTGGGTCAGGCGCCGGCGTTTGATGCTGCGCACCGCCGCGTCGGCCTTTTCCAGCATCAGATGCGGCTGCATGATCTCCTCACCGTCCCGCTCGGTCAGGCAATAGACGCCGTAATACAGCTCGATCGGCATATCCGCCAGCTTCTGTGCGGCTATGGCGCGCATCTTTTCGGTAAACAGCAGCGTGCGGCAGCGGATTTCATCCGGCTGGCGATACTCCATGAGCATAATAAACTTATCCGCCGCGAGGCGCGCAAAAGGCTCACCCCGCCGCAGCATTTTTTTCATTTCCCGGGTCATAAGCCGCAGCAGCTCATTGCCGGCATCGTAGCCATAGGTCATGTCCAGCGTCCGGAAATGGACAATATCCGCCATCACCACGGCGTACTGCCGCTCGGGATGCTTATCCAGCTGCGCTTCCATATCGATAATCATCCGCCGCCAGTTGCGCGCGCCGGTAAGGGTATCCCGATAAGCGATGTTGCGCAGCGCCTTCCAGCTTTTGTGGCGCAGGGCGATCACGTAGACAACCAGCATCATCATCAGGAATATCGTCAGTGCACACAGGCCAAGCGCCCCCATCAGATAGGGCGTCGCACGGGTGAACACCTGCTGCTCGGACACCATGCACAGCACCGACCACGATTCGCTTGCCTCCACCGGAGCATACGCGGCGATCTTCCGCTCGCCGGCAAAGCGCAGGCGGACCGTATCCGCCTCACGCGCCTCCCATGCGGCTCGCAGTGCCTCTATATCCGCAGCCGCATTGTCCCTGGTCAGCTGAACGATAAAATTCCCGTTGATCTCATGGCCGCCCGAATAGGTAACCGGCAGCACCCAGTTGCCGTCGCTGTCCACTACATAGGCATAGCCGACACCGCCGTACACCTTCAGCGGAAAGCCGCGGCTGATGTCCTCGGCGTAGCCGGTGACGTACAGCCGGCCAAGCGTTTCCCCGCCCCGCTGCACCGTTTGATAAAAGGTAATCACCGCATTTCCCGCAGCGCTGTCCTCGTATGGCGACGATATGCCGCTGGCCCACTGCGTTACCTCCTCGGGCAGGTCATGCACCGCACCGTCGGAACTGACCGGATCGCTTCCGTTTTCGTGATAAATCATCCAGGCCAGACCATTATCCAGCGCACAGCGGGAGAGGTAGCTTTGCAGGTCATCCGTACCGGTGAAATCCAGACGCGACAGCGTCGCCGCAAGCGTATCGGTCACGCCGCGCATCTCCCGCAGAGAGGTGTCCATCATCTGCGCTCCCACCGCCGCCGACTGCTCAAGCTCATCAAACGCATCCTCTTCACGGGAACGCCGGGTATAGCCGGCATAGTTTACAAAGGCAGCCAGCAGAAGACTGCACGCTACCAGAAACAGCAGTAGCGTGATGATAATTTTTCCCGGTTTGGCGTGCATGCGGTTCTCTCCCCTCCGCCCGGACGGCTGATCCGGCACCGGAATGCCGAAATTTCCCATTATGCAGGAAACACGCCTTAGTATACCACTTTTTTCCCGCAAACAAAAGGGGCGGACGCGTTTTTTCCATCCGATACAAGAAAAAGAGCGTATGCCGGGGGCATTTGCCCCGGTATACGCTCTCCTTCATACCTTTGCCGCAAAATTCTCCAGAAAATACCGGTGGACCCGCTCGTCGCCGGTAAGTTCGGGGTGGAAGGACACCGCCAGCATATTCCCCTGCTGCGCAGCGACCATGTGGCCGTCCACGCTGGCCAGGACCTTCACTTCCGCCGATTGTACCGCCTCCATGTAGGGGGCACGGATAAACACCATCGGGATTTCGCCGGGAATACCGGCAAACGGCGCCTGCACGGAAAAGCTCCCCAGCTGCCGGCCGTAGGCGTTGCGGCGCACGGCGATATCCATGCAGCCGAATCCGCGCACCTCATCGTTTACCACCGTTTTCGCCAGCAGGATCATCCCCGCACAGGTGCCGAATACCGGAAGCCCGCGGGTAATCTCCTCCCGCAGCGGCGCAAACATATCCAGTTCCCGCAGCAGCTTGCCCATCACCGTACTCTCGCCGCCCGGCAGGATCAGGCCGTCGAAATGCTGATTCACGACATCCTCACGCCGGCGCAGCTCCAGCACCTCCGCCCCCAGGCGGCGCAGCATATCCGCATGCTCAGCGAAAGCCCCCTGTACCGCCAATACGCCTATTCTCATTTGCCCCGCTCCGCCATCAGCAGCTCGATTTCCTGCTCGTTGATGCCGACCATAGCCTCACCGAGATCCTCCGACAGGGCGGCGAGCATGTCCGCATCCTGGAAGTTGGTGACCGCCTTGACAATCGCCTGGGCGCGCTTGGCCGGATTGCCCGACTTAAAGATGCCGGAACCGACGAAGACGCCTTCCGCCCCAAGCTGCATCATCATAGCCGCATCAGCCGGCGTCGCAATGCCGCCCGCCGCAAAATTCACCACCGGCAGCCGGCCGGTTTCCTGCACCGCCTGCACCAGCGCATACGGCACAGCGAGCTCCTTGGCGATTTCGTACAGCTCATTCGGGTCGGCATTCTGGATCCGGCGGATATCCCGGTTCATCCGGCGCATATGCCGCACCGCCTGAATCACGTCGCCGGTACCCGGCTCGCCCTTGGTGCGGATCATCGAAGCGCCCTCGTTAATCCGCCGCAGCGCCTCACCGAGATCCTTGGCGCCGCACACAAACGGCACTTTAAAGTCCCGCTTATTGATGTGGCAGGTGTCGTCGGCCGGCGAGAGCACCTCGCTCTCATCGATATAATCGATCTCGATCGCCTGCAGAATCTGCGCCTCCGCAAAGTGCCCGATGCGCACCTTGGCCATAACCGGAATCGACACCGCCTGCTGGATGCCGCGAATCATCTTGGGATCACTCATGCGTGCGACCCCGCCGGCCGCCCGGATATCCGCCGGAATGCGTTCGAGCGCCATAACGGCGCAGGCGCCGGCCTCTTCTGCAATTTTGGCCTGTTCCGGCGTAGTGACGTCCATGATGACGCCGCCCTTAAGCATTTGTGCCAGGTTTTTATTGAGTTCATACTGCGTGCTCATAACCAACCGCTCCTTTTGTCTTGCCGTACCGGCTTTTCTGTGGTATAATCATAGCACGCAACTGATACCATTATAAGAGTCAATTTATATGTTTTTTATAGTACCACTTTGGAGGCGTTTTATGGATCTGCTGACCATTCCTCTGAAAGCGTCATCCCCCACACCGCTGTACCGGCAGCTGTACAGCTATCTGCGGGAGGAAATCCTGACCGGCCGGTTAGCCAGCGGCGACCGCCTGCCCTCCAAACGGCAGCTGTCCGGTCAACTGGGAATCAGTCAAAACACGGTTATCGCCGCTTACGAACAGCTTGTGGAGGAAGGCTATCTTCTGGTCAAGCCGCAGAGCGGCTATTACGTGTGTCAGCTCGACAAACTGCCCGAACCCGTCTTCGTACCACCGGCAATGGAAAAACCAACCCAATGCGCCGATAACCTCTACGACTTCACCCCGCACGGCGTGGATCAGGCGTGCTTTCCTTTTTCCACATGGCGCCGGCTTTATCGGGAGGTCATCACCGAAACCGAGCGCACGCTTATGTCCGCCGGCGACCCGCAGGGCGAATATGCCCTGCGGGCTGCCATCGCCGCCTACCTGCACCGCTCGCGCGGCGTAGTCTGCACGCCGGAACAGATCATTATCAGCTCCGGTACCGAATTTCTGTTTCAGCTGCTCATCCAGATCCTGCCGTCCGACTGCCTTTACGCGCTGGAAAACCCCGGCTATGCCAAGCTTGGCCGCCTGTTTTTCGGGTGCCGCGCCGCCTTTGCCGCCGTGGATCTGGACCGGTACGGCATCCGGCCCGACCTGCTGCGCAAAAGCGGTGCCGCTGTCGCCTGCATCACCCCGTCACACCAGTTCCCAACCGGCACCATCATGCCGGTGCGGCGGCGCACCGAGCTGCTGCACTGGGCGGCGGAACAGCCGGAGCGTTATCTGATTGAAGACGATTATGACAGCGAATTCAAGCATGAGGGACGCTCCATTCCTGCGCTGCAGGGAATGGACACCCGCCACCGCGTTATTTATATGGGAACCTTCTCCAAATCCATTTCCTCCGCCATGCGCGTCAGTTATATGGTGCTGCCCATCCCGCTGCTGACCGTGTATCAAAAGCGCCTGACCTTTTATCATTGTCCGGTACCGCTGCTCGAACAGCTGGTGCTGTGCCGCTTTATGGAAAACGGCTCTTTTGAACGGCATCTTAACCGCATGCGGGTTTTGTACCGCAAAAAACACGATGTCCTGCTCGAAGAGCTGCGCCGCCAGCTGTCCAAAGCCGAAATCCTCGACGCCAATGCCGGGCTGCATCTTCTTCTGCGCCTGCCTGGACCGCTGAGCGCCGAAGCCATCGTGCAGCGCGGGGAAAAGCACGCTGTCAAGCTATATAGCCTTACCGATTGCTTTCTCTCCCCTTCCGCACAAACCTATCCCGCCGGCGGTGCCGCCTGGCTGCTGCTCGGATACGCCCAGATCCCGCTCGATCGGCTGCCCGATGCCGTCCGTCTTCTGCGCCGGATTATCGAAAACGGTTAAACCGCCGCTGTCCGCATAAAAAACCCGCCGCGAAAGCCTTGCTTTCGCGGCGGGTTTCTCAGTTTTGCCCGTAATAGGCGTTGGGGCCGTGTTTGCGCCGGAAATGCCGGTTCAGCAGTTCCGGCTGCATGGGCGGAAGCGAACCGTCCAGCAGCAGGGCATGCCAGGCCATAAAAGCGACCTCTTCCATCACCACGGCATGATGCACCGCCTGCTCCGGCGAGCTTCCCCAGGCGAACGGACCGTGACTATATACCAGGACAGCGGGTACTTCTTCGGCAGAAAGCCCGGCAAACCGTTCCACAATGACCTTGCCGGTTTCTTTTTCGTATTCTCCGGCGATTTCCTCCGGTGTCATCTGCCGGGTGCAGGGGATTTCCCCGTAGAAATCGTCGGCATGCGTGGTGCCAAGAGCCGGAATGCCGCGGCCGCACTGCGCAAATATCGTCGCCCAGCGGGAGTGCGTATGGACAATGCCCCCCACCGGAAAATGCCGGTAAAGCTCCAAATGCGTCGGCGTATCGCTCGAAGGATTATACTGTCCCTCGACCCGCTCGCCGGTGTTCATATCCACAACCACCATATCGTCCCTGCGGAGCTGTTCATATGCCACCCCGGACGGCTTGATGACCATCAGGCCGCGCTCGCGGTCCACCCCGCTGACATTTCCCCAGGTAAAGGTAACCAGATTGTGTTCAGGCAGTGCCAGATTGGCTTCCAGTACTTCCTCTTTCAGTTTTTCCAGCATAGCTTTCTACCCCTTTTCATCCATTTTGCCGCCGGATTTTCGGCGCCTTCCGCTGTTTTATCGCATCCCTTTCTCCGCGTCCGAAATGGTCGTGCAGCCGCTTGTATTCTGCATGAAGGATATCATAGCATACACCGCCCAAAAAATCCATAAAAAAATCACGGTACCGATCAATCGGCACCGTGATTCCCATCCAAAACTCAGGCAAAATACTGCACGCCGCTGGCGAACAGCTTCTGATCCTTCTCGCCCGGCACGTTGCGGTACAGATCCTCGCCGCGCCGTTCGCTGTGCCCCATCTTGCCGAGCACCCGGCCGTCCGGCGAGGTAATGCCCTCAATGGCCCAAACCGAGCCGTTCGGATTCCAGGTGATATCGGCGGACGGTGTGCCGTCCGGATCGACGTACTGCGTCGCGATCTGCCCGTTTGCCGCCAGGTGCTGCAGCATCGATTCCTCCGCCACAAACCGGCCTTCCCCGTGGGATACCGGAATACAGTGGATATCGCCTGCCTCACACCCCTGCAGCCAGGGGGATTTCACCGAGGTCACGCGGGTATAGACCATACGGCTGACATGACGCCCAAGCGTGTTGAACGTCAGGGTCGGGTCGTTGTCGGCTATATCCCGGATTTCCCCATACGGCACCAGACCGAGCTTGATCAGCGCCTGGAAGCCGTTGCAGATGCCGAGCATCAGGCCGTCGCGTTCGCCGAGCAGTTCCGCCACCGCGTCCTTGAGCCGCGGATTGCGGAAGGTGGTGGCGATAAACTTGCCGGAGCCGTCCGGCTCGTCACCGCCGGAGAACCCGCCGGGCAGCATGATCATCTGAGAACGGCGGATCGCCTGCTCCATATGGAGAATCGTCTCTTCGATGGCCGCCGGCGTCAGGTTGCGCACCACAAGAATTTCCGCCTGCGCACCGGCACGCTCAAACGCTTTGGCGGAATCGTATTCGCAGTTGGTGCCCGGGAACACCGGAATAAACACCCGCGGCTTCGCCGCTTTTATCGCCGGCGCCTTCGCCGCGCGTTTGGTATACAGCGGGATCGCTGCCGGTTCATCCGGCTCCTGCGCGGCACGGTTCGGGAATACCGCCTCAAGCGGCGTCATCCAGCGGTCGCGAAGCGCATCCAGATCCAGCTCCTCACCGTCGATGACGATCATCGCTTCATCCAGCGTGGTGCCGATCAGCGAATACGACAGCCCTTCCAGGCACATATCGCCTTCTTTGAGTTCCACCACCAGCGAACCGAGCTGCGGCGTAAAGAGCGTTTTCCGGGAAACATCCCGGTTGAAGGCAAAGCCGATCCGGTTGCCGAAGCACATCCGGGCAACCGCCGCCGCCACGCCGCCCTCGCGCACCACCGACGCCGAGCGGATTACGCCATACTGGACAAGCTTGGCCACCTCGTCAAACAGTTCTTTGACCTCCGGCCAGTCGGGCAGCAGCGTCTTTTCCTCCACCGGCAGCGGCAGGAACGCCACCAGCGAACCTTCCTGCTGGAAAGCCGCCGTACCGGTATGCGAAGCCTTGGTCATGGCCAGCGCAAAGCTGACCAGCGTCGGCGGAACATCCAGTTCGTTAAAGCTGCCGGACATCGAGTCCTTGCCGCCGATCGACGGCACGCCCAGCTCTTTCTGCGCCACAAATGCGCCCAGCAGTGCCGCCGCCGGTTTGCCCCAGCGCTCCGGCACATCGCGCAGACGTTCAAAATACTCCTGGAAAGTCAGCCGCGCCTTGAACGGATCCGCTCCCATCGCCGCCAGCTTAGCCAGCGATGCGGTCACCGCATAGGCCGCGCCGTGGAACGGGCTCCAGCGGGACAGCCCCGGCATATACCCATAGGTCATCGCGGTGGCATCGTCGGTTTCGCCTGTCACCGGGAGCTTCGCCGCCATGCCTTCTTCCGGCGTCAGCTGGTACAGGCCGCCGAACGGCATATTGACCGAAGCGGCGCCGATGCTCGCGTCAAAGCGCTCCACCAGCCCCTTCTGGCACGCCACCTCCAGACGGCTGAGGTTTTCCTCAAACGCCCGGGCAACCGGGATCACAGCCAGTCCCGCCGGAATCGCCGACCGGTAGTCGTTGGAGGGATCCGGCGCGGTAATATAAGCAGAGGCCTTCTGCGTAACACCGTTGGTATCCAGGAAAGCGCGGCTGAGATCGACCACGATATCCTCGCGCCATGCCATGCGCAGACGGGGCTCCGCGGTCACCGCGGCCACAGGCGTGGCCTCCAGGTTTTCTTCATCCGCCGCCGCGATAAACGCATCCACATCGGCCGGAGCCAGCACCACCGCCATGCGCTCCTGCGATTCGGAAATCGCCAGCTCGGTGCCGTCCAGACCCTCATATTTTTTGGGCACCCGGTCAAGATCCACCCGCAGGCCCGGCGCCAGCTCGCCGATGGCCACACATACGCCGCCGGCGCCGAAGTCATTGCAGCGCTTGATCAGACGCGCCACCTCCGCACGGCGGAAAAGGCGCTGGATCTTCCGCTCGGTGGGCGGATTGCCCTTCTGCACCTCCGCGCCGCAGGTGTCGATGGATTCCGACGTGTGCGCCTTGGAGGAGCCGGTCGCGCCGCCGCAGCCGTCACGGCCGGTACGGCCGCCGAGCAGCACGATCACATCGCCCGCTGCCGGTTCTTCCCGGACAACGTTCTCCTTTGGCGAAGCCCCGACCACAGCGCCGATTTCCAGACGCTTGGCCACATAACCGGGATCGTACAGCTCCGCCACCTGGCCGGTCGCCAGGCCGATCTGGTTGCCGTAGGACGAATAGCCGGCCGCCGCGCCGGTGGTGATTTTCCGGGTGGGCAGCTTGCCCGGCATGGTTTTTTCCAGCGGCAGGCGCGGATCGCCCGAACCGGTCACCCGCATCGCCTGATAAACATACGCCCGGCCGGACAGCGGATCGCGGATCGCGCCGCCCAGGCAGGTCGCCGCGCCGCCGAAGGGTTCAATTTCGGTCGGATGGTTATGCGTTTCGTTCTTGAACTGCACCAGCCATTTTTCCGGCTTGCCGTCCACTTCAATCGGCACTTCGATCGAGCAGGCGTTGATCTCGTCGGACTCGTCGAGATCCGGGATTTTGCCCTGCTTTTTCAGCAGCCGCATGCCCATCGTCGCCATATCCATCAGGGTGACGTTTTTGGTCAGGATACGATCGCCGTACACCTCTTTGCGCGCCTCATAATAGGCGGACAGCGCTTCCTCGATCACGCCGGACAGCGCACCGCTTTCCACCTCGATGCTGGTCAGCCGCGTCAGGAAGGTGGTGTGCCGGCAGTGGTCGGACCAGTAAGTGTCGATCACCTTCAGCTCGGTTACCGTGGGATCGCGCTTTTCCTCGTCGCGGAAATAATCCCGGCAGAAGCAGAGATCCGCTTCGCTCATGGCAAAGCCCATGGCTTTCCAGTAGGCGGCAACCTCCTCATCGGTCCAGCCAATAAAGCCGTCAACCCGCTTGACGTTTTCCGGACGCGCCGCCGACATGCCGACATGCTCGGGCTTGTCCAGCGACGCCAGACGCGATTCCACCGGGTTGATCAGATAATGCTGCACCCGCTCGAATTCCGCATCGGACATCCTGCCGTACAGGCAGACCACCCGCGCAGTCACCACACGAGGGTACTCCCCCTGGGTCAGCAGCTGGACGCACTGCGCCGCGGAATCGGCGCGCTGATCGTACTGTCCGGGCAGGTACTCCATCGCGAACATGCGCCAGCCCTCGCTGAGTACAAAGGTTTCATCATAAACATCATCGACATTCGGCTCCGAAAACACGATGCCGCGCACCCGCATGAAATCCTCCGGCGAAAGCCCCTCGACATCATAGCGGTTGAGCAGCCGCAGTTCCCGGATTTCCTTGAGGCCAAGGTTATCCCTCAGGTCTGCCAGCATCGCGCGCGCTTCCACATCGAAGCCTTCCCGCTTTTCCACAAATACCCGAATCACGTCCGACATAGCTTAAACTCCTTACCTCATCACGAAGATGGTAATATTTTGCGGATCGTTCACCTGCCTATTCTACCATAATCCGCCGACAAAATAAAGAGCAAAAGGCGGAAACTTTCCATTCGGCGCAAAAGCGCCAAAAAAGTTTCCGCCTGTACCCGGGAATTCTTCATCTTTCCGAATGGCGGACGGCATATCCGCCAAAATTGTTGTCACAAAAGATCATATCGTCGAGATCACCCGGCGGAAAGGACAGCGAAGGCCGGCGGGAACCGTCCTTGCCGGAATCCGTATGCTTTCCGCCGATGATGCGAAAATCCTGTGTGCCCTGCATCGGCTTATTTTCCACGTATATCACCTCCCTTGCCTGCGTCATCATCATGCGCAGGAAAATAACTATACCAAACAGTATATGCAGAAGAAGCCAAAAGCTTGCCGAATCCTGCGGAAGAACTTCTCGACAAAAAATCCCCCGTTCCAGTCGGAACGGGGGATTGAGGGACTTCCGCTTATTCTTCGTCGCCCTCGTGATGGCAGCAGCCGCATTCGCACTCGTCGTCATCGCATTCCTCGATGTCGAACTCCAGATGCTCGCCGCAGTTCGGGCATTCGATTCCACCCTCCAGAAGGGTGTCCTCGTCCACGCAGAACTCTTCGTTGCAGTTCGGGCAGCAAACATCGTAATATTCGCCGTCGTCACAGCAGTCGCAGTCACAGTCGTCGTAATCCTCGTAATCCTCGTAATAATCCATTTCCAACTGGTCCAGATCCTCGTCAATGGCATCCACCTGCTCGGTCAGTTCCGCCGTGCAGTCCCGCACATCCTCCAGATCCGCAGCCATATCGGTGAGGACATCCATAATCGCCTTGAGCAGTTTGCCCTCCTTGGTGTCCTCTGCCACGTTCAGGCCCTCAGCCAGCCCTTTGAGATAGGCAACCTTTTCCGTAACCGTCATTTCGTGTGACCTCCTTTTATGAAATCATAATCTTGATTTTGCCGTCATGGTTCAGGCGCGTTCCATATATTCACCCGTACGGGTGTCCACACGGATCATTTCGCCTTCGTTGATAAACAGCGGCACACGCACCTCCGCGCCGGTTTCCAGCGTCGCCGGTTTGGTGGCGTTGGTCGCGGTGTCTCCCTTGAAGCCCGGATCGGTCTTGGTCACCTGCAGCTCAACAAAGTTCGGCGGCTCGATGCCGAACACCTTGCCCTTGTAGGACACGATCTTGCAGATCATGTTCTCTTTGACAAACTTAAAGTTGTCGCCCAGGAGATCCTTATTGATCGGAACGAGCTCGTACGTTTCCTGATCCATGAAATAGTACAGATCGCCGTCGTTGTAGGAATACTCCATGTCCTTTCTCTCAACAAAGGCGGTCGGATACTTGTCATTAGGGTTGAAGGTACGCTCAACCACCGTGCCGGCGATCACGTTGCGGATCTTGGTGCGCACGAACGCAGCGCCTTTTCCGGGCTTCACATGCTGAAACTCGATGATCTGGTAGACGTTGCCGTCCATTTCAAACGTAACACCGTTGCGAAAATCACCTGCTGATACCATATTTTTCTTCCTCCATCCTGTGAACTACCCTATATTCTACCGTATAGCGCGTCATTTTGCAAGCCATAATCCGGAAAATTTATCGGCGCGGTCATTTTTACAGCACGATAAGCTCTTTGGGGGCCGCCGTCAGGTTCTCACAGCCATCCGGCGTGATGAGCGCCATATCCTCAATACGCACCCCAAATTGCCCGGGCAGATAGATGCCCGGCTCCACCGTCACCACGCTGCCTATCGGCAGCAGGGCGTCCCCCGCGTTTGGCGACAGGCGCGGCTCCTCATGGATTTCCACCCCGACGCCGTGGCCGGTGCCGTGGCCGAAATACGCTCCATAGCCCGCCTCACGGATCACGTCCCGCGCCGCCGCGTCGCCCTGTACGCCGCTGATGTGCGGCGACAGCACGGCCAGCGCCGCCTTCTGCGCACGCAGCACGGTATCGTACACCTCGCGCTGCTGTTCGCTCACCTGCCCCACGGCGACCGTCCGGGTCATGTCGGCATGCCAGCCGTCCACCATAGCGCCGAAATCCATCGTGACAAAATCGCCGGGTTCCACCTTTTTATCGGTGGGCACGCCGTGCGGCAGCGAGGAATTCGCGCCGGACACCACAATAAAATCAAACGATACGCCTTCGGCACCCTGCCGGCGGATGAAAAATTCCAGCTCAAGCGCTATTTCCCGTTCGGTGCGGCCTGCCCGGATAAACGAAAGAATATGCGAAAATCCGGATTCGGTGAGCTGCTGCGCCTGCCGCAGCTTTTCCAGCTCCTGCGGCGTTTTCACCAGCCGCAGCGCGGTAAGCCGCCGGTCCAGCTCCCCGCCGGTCACCCATTCGATCCCCGGCAGCATCTGCCGCCAGCGTGCCAGTTCAGCCAGCGTCGTCTGCTCCGCTTCCCTCTGCACCCGCCGGATTCCATGCCGGCGGAACAGTTCCCCGAGCGTTTCGGATACGTTGGCATACTCACGGCATTCCGCCGTCGTAATTATCCGCGCGGCCGCTTCGCTGTAACGGGAATCGGTCAGGAAATAGGCTTTTTCCCGCGTAATCAGCACCATCCCCGCGCTCGACGGGAATCCGGTCAGATACCGCCGGCTGTGCGCCGCCGTAACCAGTGCGGCCGTCTGTTCATCCGGCAGGGCTGCCATCAGCTGTTCCATCGCTGTCATGCTATGCGCCCCCGTCCTTATCGGCTGAGTATCCCCTGCATCGCCTGCAGGGCAAGCCTATAGCTGTCCGCGCCGAAGCCGGCAATCTGCCCGCGGCAGACCGGTGCGATCACCGAGGTATGCCGGAATTCCTCACGGGCGTGGATGTTGGACATATGCACCTCCACCACCGGCAGCTGAATCGCCGCAATGGCGTCGCGGATCGCATAGCTGTAATGCGTATACGCCCCGGCGTTGAGCACAATGCCGTCATAGACGCCGCGCGCGGCGTGCAGCCGGTCGATCAGGCCGCCCTCGCTGTTGGTCTGGTCACAGTCCGCCTGCATACCCAGCGATTCCGCCCGCGCGCGGATGGCCTCGCAGATGGAGGCGTAGCTTTCGGTGCCGTACACCCCCGGCTCCCGCTGGCCGACTAAATTGAGGTTCGGCCCGTTAAGAACCAGTATTTTCATCATAGGATTCCTCCCCTTTCTGATTCACCGCAGGAATATTTCCGCCGCCGGGACAGGCCTGTTCAGCCGGTCGGAAGGGCCGCTTCGTACAGCCTGCGCATCGCCCCGGCATCTTCGGCCTGCGTGCCGGCCGACTCGCAGATAACCGTCGGCGCCATCTGCCGCTCAGCAAACAGCGCCATCAGCGGTTCCGGTTCCGGCCCGTATTCAGTATCCGCAAAGGTCAGATGGCATTTTTCCCCGCCGGCCGTATAGGCGATTTTGGAAAAATGCACGTGAAAACAGCGGCCGCGTTCCTCGCCCAAACGGCGGCGGATCTCATCGAGCGCCGCAGCAAAGGCCTCACGGCTGTTCATCGCCCCCTGCATCCGGCTGTTGAGGTGGCCAAAATCAATGCAGGGCAAAAAGCGTTCCTCCGCTTCGCACATCTGCAGGATCTCCTCGAAATTGCCCAGCTGGTTGATCTTTCCCATAGTCTCGGGACAGATATGCACGCCGGACAAATGCTCTTCGTCCAGCACCCGCTGGGCACGGCACAGGGTATCGATCGCAAGCTTGATGGCCTCTTCACGGCTCAGGCCTCCCAGTCCGCCCGGGTGCACCACAATCCGGCTGCCGCCCATACCGGCGGCCGCCCGTGCGCTTTCCAGGATATAGCGGATGCTGTTTTCCCTTTTTTCCGCTTCTTTGGAGGCCAGAGAAATATAATACGGCGCATGCACCGACAACGCCACGCCGTGCTTTGCCGCCTCTTCCCCCAAAGCCTGTGCGCCCTGCGCAGATATGCGCACGCCGCGCCCGCACTGGTATTCATAGGCGTTGAGCCCCATTTTCTCCACCCACGCCGGCGCCTGCAGCGTCGCTTTATTGCCGTCGGCGTAAAAAGCTTCGCTGTTGCCGGCCGGGCCAAAACGGGCCATAGTGTTTTTCATCGGCTTCTTATCCTTTCCGGCTGTCATGCTGTATAGTATCTCCGCCGGCATGCGTTTTCAGCCAGCCGGCATACCGCCGCAGAATCTTTTTTTCCAGCGCGCGCTTGAGCGCCAGCGTCGGTTTGCCCGTTTCCAGCTCAATGGGCAGCAGCTGAATCACCCCGATGCCGGCAAGCTTTGCGCCGAGCACATCGGTAAAGGTCTGGTCACCCACCGCCATGCACTGCGCCCTCGGCAGGCCCAGACGGCGCACGCCGCGCCAAAAGCCGATCGGCAGCGGCTTGCAGGAAAAGGCGATGAACCGCAGGCCGATGCGCTGGGCAAACGGCCCAACCCGTTTATGCAGCGCATTGGAAACCACCGTCAGGCCGATGCCCGCCGCCTGCATTTCGGCAATCCAGACCTCTACCGCCGGATCCAGCTCCTGACTGCCGTGACGGGTCAGCGTATTATCCACATCCAGCAGCAGGCCGCGTATACCGCGCTCTTTCAATTCCTGTGCTGTGATGTCGGTAATGCGGTTTTTCAGTATTGTCGGGTACAGCAGCGGCATAACCGGGCTCCTTCCGCAAAAATGGAGGTCTTGTGTGCAGCGGGAGTCGACTCCCGAAACCTGCTTACTTAAAGAAAAGCGGGCAATACTGCCCGCTTTCTCGCTTTATTTGAATTTTCTTTTACGAGCCGCTTCCGACTTCTTCTTCCGGCGAACAGAGGGCTTCTCATAATGCTCTCTCTTACGCACTTCCGCAATAACGCCGGAGCGCGCGCAGGACTTCTTGAAACGGCGCAGCGCGCTGTCCAGGGATTCATTATCCCGTACTCGGATTTCTGACATACTCAATTCCCTCCCTCCGCCGTACAGCAGGGGCTTAATCTTGCAACAATGCTTTCCCTATTATAGCCGAACCCCTGCGGTTCGTCAAGTGTTTATTTCGCCTTCTCCCGGATTTTTTTGTTCCTCTGCCCAGAAACCCGGATAGATGGTCCGGCCATATAGGAATTTTTACCGAACACACTGCCGGATATGCGGCCTTTTTCCGAAAACATCTCACAAAAAGGATTATCCGGCCGGTTTGACCACGATATTGACCAGCTTGCCGGGGACATACAATTCCTTGACAATCTGCATGTTTTCCAGTGCCGGCGCAATTTTTTCGTCCGCCTTTGCGGCCGCCAGCACCTCCGGCGCCCCGGCCGTCACGGTGACCTGCATGCGGGTGCGGATCTTGCCGTTGATCTGCACGGCGATCTCCACGGTGTTTTCCGTGCACTTGCTCTCGTCGTAAGCCGGCCATTCCGCGGCGGACAGCATGCCGCCGTACTGCAGGATTTCCCAGATTTCCTCGGTCATATGCGGCGCAAACGGATTGAGCAGGATCAGCAGGATCCGGTATTCCTCACGGGTTGCCCCGCCCGCGGCGTACAGATCGTTGACCAGCGCCATCATCGCGGCAATCGCCGTATTGTATTTCAGGTTTTCAATGTCCTCGCCCACCTTGCGGATGGTGCGGTGCACCGCCGTTTCCAGTTCGGGGCGCACCCCGCCGGGCTTAAGGCCATCCTGCATCGCCCACACGCGTTCGAGGAAGCGGCGGCAGCCGCGGATACTGGCGCTCGACCACGGCGCGGCTTTTTCAAAATCGCCGATGAACATCTCATACAGACGCATCGTATCGGCGCCGTATTCCCGGACGATATCGTCTGGATTGACCACGTTGCCGCGCGATTTGGACATTTTTTCGCCGTTCTCGCCGAGGATCATGCCGTGGCTGGTGCGCTTGCCGTACGGTTCCGGCCCCGGCACCACGCCGATATCGTACAGGAATTTGTGCCAGAAACGGCTGTACAGCAAATGCAGCGTAGTGTGTTCCATGCCGCCGTTGTACCAGTCGACCGGCATCCAGTATTCCAGCGCCTCTTTGGAGGCGAGCTCTTTATCGTTGTGCGGATCGCAGTACCGCAGGAAGTACCAGGAGGAACCGCCCCACTGCGGCATGGTATCGGTTTCCCGCTGCGCAGGCGCGCCGCATTTCGGGCATTTGACATTTACCCAGTCGGTCATCGCGGCAAGCGGCGACTCGCCGTTATCGGTCGGCTCATAGCTGTCCACCATCGGCAGCCGCACCGGCAGCTCGCTTTCCGGCACCGGCACATACCCGCAGTGCGGGCAGTGCACGATCGGAATCGGCTCGCCCCAGTAACGCTGGCGGGAAAACACCCAGTCGCGCAGCTTGAAGTTGACCTTATGTTCCCCGATGCCCTTTTCCTCGAGCCACCGGATGATCGCTTCCTTGGCCTCGTCCACCGTCATCCCGTCGAGGAAGCCGGAATTGACCATCACGCCGGTGCCGCAGTCGGTATACGCCTCTTTCTGCACATCGCCGCCCTTGACCACCTCGATAATCGGCAGGCCGAACGCCTTGGCAAAATCCCAGTCACGGGTATCGTGGCCCGGCACCGCCATGATTGCGCCGGTACCGTAGGAAACCAGAACATAGTCGGAAATAAAGATCGGAATTTCCTTGCCGTTGACCGGATTGACCGCCCGCACCCCATCGAGGCGCACGCCGGTTTTTTCCTTGGCGACCTCGGTGCGTTCAAAATCCGATTTGCGGGCCGCTTCTTCCTGATACGCGCGCACCTCATCCATATTGTTCAGCCGGTCCGCCCAGGTTTCAATCAGCGGATGCTCCGGCGACATGACCATATAGGTCGCACCGAACAGGGTATCCGGCCGGGTGGTATAGATCATCACCGGTTCGCCGGCCGTGGTCTCAAAGCGCACCTGCGCGCCGGTCGAACGGCCGATCCAGTGAATCTGCTGCGCGCGCACGCGCTCCGGGTAATCCACCAGGTCGAGGTCATCGATCAGCCGCTGCGCGTATTCGGTGATTTTCAGCATCCACTGGCTTTTGACCTTGCGCACCACCTCGCCGCC
>CAJKBW010000005.1 GCA_905198295.1 uncultured Oscillospiraceae bacterium
CGGAGGAAAGCTTCCGGACGCTGCTTTCCTATAACCAGAATCTGACAGTGGCGTGTATTGAGCTGGGACGTGCGTGTCTGGAGCAGAACCAGTATGAAGAGGCGATGGAGTATTTCCGCATCGCCCGTGATATGGAGGATTATACCACGGCGTTCTCCCGGTGGAGAGAAACGCTCCTGCACGACTGGTTTCTGGTGATTCCTGCGGCGGTCGTTCTGATACTGGTCGGGGTGGCGTTCGCGGTTAGGAAGATGAACGCCTACAATCTGGCCGCACCGGTGGGATGCCGCCGACTGCATGGGCATCTGCTTTATGCGCAGCATGTGGTCTTCCATCCCTTCGATGGTTTCTGGGATATCGGTCACGAACAGCGCGGCAGTGCCGGCGCGGCGGCGATCTTTCTGGTTCTGGCGGCGATATGCGTTGCGTTTCAGAACCGATTGTCGGGGTTTGCAATCAGCGGCGGGAAGAATCCCAATCCTTTCCTGACCGCCGGGGTTATCCTGATTGCCGCGCTGGTGTTTTGCGTGGCTAACTGGTGCCTGACCTCGCTGGCCAACGGCAAGGGCCGGTTCCGGGATATCTTTATCGTCACCGGCTATTCCGCCGTACCGCTGATCGTTTTCTCCATCCCGATCACCATTCTGTCCAACCTGCTGACCTCCCGGGAGGCCGGCATTGTGACCCTGTTTGTGTATTTGGCTTATCTGTGGACGGCGTTCCTGCTGTTTACCGGAATTATGACGGTACAGCAGTATTCTCTCGGGTGGAATGTGCTGTCCCTGCTTCTCACGCTGCTCGGCATGCTGATCATCGTTTTTCTGGCGTTTCTGCTGTTTAACCTGATCGGTCGGATTGCCGGTTTCTTCAGCAGTATCATTACCGAAATCAATCTGCGGTAACAGGCGGTGCAGGCCGCGCTGTTTACGGTCATGGGGGTCCGGCTGATGAGATATCGAAAACCTGCTCTGGCGCTTGCTGTTCTCTGGACGGCTTTGTGCTGTCTGTCCTGTTCCGACGCCAAGGGGGAGAAGGCTGCGGCGGCCGAACCGCCCTCTTATGACGGTACACCGGCGGTCATAACCGCTTATTCGTCGCCGGAGGAGTACCTCGCTGTGATGGAGATTGCGGCCGAGGACGACAAGGCGGTCCTGTATTATGACAGGACCACCGCGAATATCGCGCTTAAAAACAAGGCGGACGGACAGATCTGGTTTTCCGCGCCGTACAATGCCGGATCTTCCGATAGTTTATCGCCCGCACAGAAGGAGCGGGTTTCTTCGCCGGTGATTCTCACTTATCTCGACGAACAGCGCAAGGCCGGTGAACTCAATTCCTTCAAGGATTGCGCCGCATATGGTCAGCTGGCGGCTGAACCGCTCGACAACGGCGTGCGCTTCACCATGACCATCGGAAAGCTCGCACAAAGCGAGCTGGTTCCGGTGGTGATCACAGAGGACAGTCTGGCTTTTCTGGAAGAGAATTTGCCGGAAGAGGATTACCGCTATGTCAAGCAGAGCTACCGCAAGATCGCCCTGAAGGGAGACGACACCGACGCGCAGCAGCTGGCGGAATATCCGGGGCTGGCGGATGGGCCGGCCTACGTTATGCGGTCAAATCTGGCCGCACAGGTCAAGAAAAAGCTTGCTTCCGTATTTGCTCAGGCCGGTTATACGCGCGAACGGCTGGTGGGTGATGAGATTGCGGTTTACGGGACGGAAAAAACGGCGGAAACGCAGGCTGCCTATTTTACGCTTCCGTTGGAGTATACCCTTGAGGACGGCGATCTGGTGACCCGGGTGCCGGTCGGGGAAATCGTATACGACGAGAGCCGCTTCACCTTGACCGATTTGACGGTGCTGCGGTATTTCGGCGCCGCCGGCGCAGAGGATACCGGGCTGCTGCTGCTGCCGGATGGTTCAGGTGCGGTGAGTGAGTACAAGGCAGGACAGACCGGGTCAGGGGTCCCCTTTGAGGCCAATCTGTATGGTCAGGATGCCGCCTATCAGTACGATCCTGCTCTGCATACCGTGCAGAGCGCACGGGTACCGGTATTCGGTCAGCAAAAAGGCAGCGGGGGATTTATCGCCATTGCGGAGCAGGGCGATGCCCAGTGTGCCGTCCGGGGGATTATCGATGAAAGTGAAACCGCCCTGCGGTATGCCCATTTCATCTGCCATGTACGTCTGTCCGGCAAATACATTCACAGCGAATACGCCTCTCTGGACGAATATATGCGTGCGACGCCGGATGCTTATACCGGCGATTTTCAGGTGCGCTACCGCTTCCTTACCGAAGCTTCATACAGCAATATGGCTGCGGCCTACCGTGCCTATCTTATGGATCGGGGTGTCCTGCAGACCGGTACGGCAGCCGGGCCTGCACTGACAGTTGAACTGCTCGGTGCGGTGGAGGCCGAATACAGCGGCGCGTTCACTGACAGCCGGCTGTATCCGCTGACCACCTATGCGCAGGCTGCTGAAACCGCACGGGAACTGCAGACGATGGGATTGGATAATCTGCGGATTCGGCTGACCGGCTGGGCGAACGGCGGGCTGGATTATACCGTGTTCAACCGGACTAAACCGCTGGGAATACTCGGCGGCAGCAAGGGGCTGGAGGCAATGGCGCAGGCCCTGCAGGAGGATGGTATCGAGGTGTATCCCGGTGCGGATATCTCCTGGGTACGCCGTGAGGGCATGTTGGATGGATTCTCCCTTTCCCGCAATGTGGCGCATCAGCTGGACAACACCTATGCCCGTGTCTATCCGTATAATCTGGGTTCCAGTCTGGGGCAATATGACCGCCCGCGTTATGCGGTCAACAGCCGCTCCATGCTTACCTTTGCCGATGGGATGTTACGGGATTTTCCGGCATTCCTCGGCGGCATAGCGCTGGAGGGAATGGGTGAGGTAATCAACTCGGACAGCGACGCCGGTGCCGGTTCCCGCACCGACAGTATGAACGACTACACCGCAATTGCGGAAAAAGCAGGGCAGAAACGCCGTTTGATGTTCACCGGCGGCAATGCCTACGTCTGGGCGTATGCGGATGAAATTGCCGGTCTGCCGTCCCATTCGAGCGGCTACCGCACCACCAGCTATTCGGTGCCGTTCCTGCAGATGGTGCTGCACGGCTGCATCCCCTATTCCGGCGAGAGCATCAATATGGCCGAGGATCCGGAGCAGGCACTGCTCAAGGCAATCGAAAACGGCGAGGGGCTGTCCTATGTGCTGGTTCGGCAGAATGCGGTTTATCTTTCCTTGTCGGACTATTCCGCCTATCATTCGGCGGATTACGCCTTCTGGAAGGACCGCATGGCAGCGGATTACGCGGTGCTGGCGGAGGTGCTCGGTGATACAGCTGGGCAACAGATGATCCGTCATGAGTATTTGACGCCTGAAGTCGTGAAAGTCACCTATTCCGGCGGACGGAGCGTTTATGTCAATTATGCCGATGAGGATTACACCACTGCCGACGGCGTTGCCGTCGGCGCCCGCAGCGCGGCCTATACCTGAAGGAATGCGGGACATGAACCTGAAACTGGGGGCTTGCAGCAATGAAATGGAAACGAAAACAAGGGCGGCTGGCCGATCGGGAAAACCGGTACGGCTATCTGTTTGTGCTGCCGTTTGTCATCGGGTTTGTGTTCCTGTATATGGATCTTATCGTTTCTTCGGTGGTATACAGCTTTTCGGAGCTGAGCTTTGAGGGCAAAAGCTTCGCAACCGTTTTTGTGGGGCTTTCCAACTATAAAGACGTTCTCACGGTCAACCCGGATTTTCTGCCGGCACTGGCCGAGGCGGTTACCGACATGCTGACGACCATCCCGGTGGTGCTGATCTTCAGCCTGTTTATCGCCACGCTGCTCAACCGGGAAATGCCCGGACGTGCGCTGTTTCGCTCCGTCTTTTTTATACCGGTTATTCTCATGACCGGTATTGTCGCCAAAACCGACAGCTCGGCGCTGGTGCAAAGCATCCTGCCCGGAGACGGACTGAGCGCCGGCGCATCCACCGGAAACGCACTGGATTTGGGCAATATCGAAGCGGCGCTATCCGGCTTGTCGCTCGGCACCGGCGCCATCGGCTTTATTGTGGATATTGTCGACAATATCTATTCGGTGGTAAATCAGTCCGGCGTACAGATCATCCTGATGCTCGCTTCCCTGCAGTCGATTTCGCCGTCCATTTATGAGGCGGCCTCCATCGAAGGAGCAACCGGGTGGGAGGCTTTCTGGAAAATCACCTTTCCGATGCTAAGCCCGGTGCTGTTTGTCTGTGCCGTATACACCGCAATCGATTTGCTTTCCCAGTCGACCAACACCATCATGGAGCTTATCCAGAAGACCACCGACAACAGCGGCTACGGTCCCGCGTCCGCAATGGCGTGGTTGTTTTTTGCCGTGGTTATCGTAATTTTGGGGATAATCGCGCTCATCGGCAGGAAGGCGGTGCAGAAATCGTGAAACTCAAAACGGTGCTCGCCGGCAGGACCTTCCGCAGAAGGGTCATGTCCCTGTTCTGCTTTCTTTTTCTGGCCTGTCTGAGTTATATCATCCTTTATCCTTTCATCAGCAAGCTGTCCTCAGTGTTTATGTCCTCTGCCGACCTGAAGGATCCGACCGTTTGGCTGATTCCCAAAAGCCCTACTCTGGATAACCTGCGCAATGTGCTGAAATACGGCGATTTCTGGAACAGTCTGCTGAATACGGTGATCTTTTCGCTGAGCAACGCCCTGCTGCAGACCTTCAGCGCAACGCTGGTGGCCTACGGGCTGTCTCATTTCCGTTTCAAGGGAAAAAAGCTGCTTATTGTATTGATTGTGCTTACCCTGCTGATCCCGCCTCAGGTGTTGTTCGGGCCGATGTACACCAAGTTCCGTTTCTTCGACTGGTTTGGTATTCTGCGCGGACTGGGGCTGCCGACTTTGAACTTGCAGGACAGCTTTATTCCGATGCTCCTGCTGTCCGCAACCAGTCTGGGCCTGAAATGCGGTCTGTTCATCCTCATTATGGTGCAGCAGTTCAATTCGCTGCCCAAAGAGCTGTCCGAGGCGGCGAAGGTGGACGGCGCAGGGGTATGGAGAACCTTTTTTACCATCAATCTGCCGCAGACTAAGGCAGTTATGATGTCGGTCTTTCTGCTTTCTTTTGCCTGGCTGTGGGCAGACACCTTTTACTCGAGCGTTTTTCTGCGCAACAAGCCGATGTTTGCTTCGCTGGTCAATCAGGTCAGTGTGATTTATGAAATCGGTGCGGTGAACAACTCCCTGTCCGGCGTGATGATGAACACCGCGATGATCATGATGCTGATCCCCCTGTTTGCGGTGTATCTGGTCGGACAGAAAGCCCTGATCCAGGGGATTGAACGCAGCGGGTTGGTGGGATGACGGCAGTGCCGTGAGAACGGAAAACCGGCTGATTCCGCCGGCGGGGAGATCTCCTGTTTTATGCAGGAAAGAAAGGGCCATGAGCATGTTTGAAGAGGCGAGGTTTATCGAATGCCCGCCCGGCGCGGACGGGGAACCCGCTCCGCTTTTTCGCCGGTGTTTTACTGTGCCGGAAAAACCGCTGCGGGCGATGCTGGCAATTTGCGGTCTGGGATATGGGTGCGCGTATCTCAACGGGAAAGCGGTCAGCGAGGATCTCTTTATTGCGCCGGTGAGCGATTACCGCCGCACGCTGTGGTACACGATATACGATGTCACCGTGTTTGTGCAGAAAGGCGATAACGTCTTCGCGGCCATCCTCGGCAACGGGTTTTACAATGAGTCGCTGCACACAGTGTGGGGTATGGATCGGGCACCATGGCGAGCCGAACCCAAGCTGATTGTGCAGCTGGAATTGGAATATGACGGCCGTACCGAAACGCTGGTCAGCGATGAAAGCTGGCTGTGCTGCCGGGAGCAGTCGCCGGTACGCTATAATCAGCTGCGCAGCGGTATGGTATACGATGCGCGGTATCCCGCCGACTGGAATCAGCCGGGATTTGACGATACCGGCTGGCCGCACGCGGCAGTATCTCTCTGTCTTCCCGGCGGCGTATTCCGGGAGTGCCTGTGTCCGCCTGTACGGGAGGACCGGTTGTATCCGGCGCGGCGCATTTTCCGCAATGCGGACGGGGACTGGGTGGTGGATTTCGGGCAGAACCTGTCGGGCTATATACGCCTGTCGGTCTGCATTCCGGAAGGGAATACCCTCATAGTGCGGTATACGGAAGAACTCTTTGCGGACGGTACCCGCAATCTCAGCAATATGGATGCCTATTATTATGGCTGCGATTTCCAGACCGATCGTCTCATTGGAAGCGGGAAGCCGCTCCGCTGGTCACCGCTGTTTGTTTATCATGGGTTCCGCTATGTGATCCTGCACGGGCTGGAGCAGCCGCCGGAGCCGGCGGATATTTCTGCAGTGTTTGTTCACCAGATGGTGGAGGAGCTGTCGTCCTTTTCCTGTTCTGATGAAACGATAAACCGCCTGTATGCCTGCGGAAAGATGGCGACGCTGTCGAACCTGTTTTACATGCCCACCGACTGTCCGCAGCGGGAAAAGCTGGGCTGGACCAACGACGCGCAGGCATCGGCTGAACAGATGCTGCAGAATTTTGCGGTTGCGCCGCTATTTCTCAAATGGCTGCAGGACATTCTGGACGCCATGACCGATGAGGGGGCGCTACCCGGAATCGTCCCGTCGCATGGCTGGGGTTATGAAAATGTGGACGGTCCGGTGAGCAGTGGCATACTGTTTGAGCTGCCGGTGCAGGTTTACCGGGCGACCGGCGACGACGCGGCGATTCGTCTGGCATATCCGGCTATGCAGAAGCATCTGGCGTATATGGCCGGACGGGCCGATCCGCAGGATGGGCTGCTGGACTATGGCCTGTGCGACTGGGCCGGCCCCTTTGAACGGCCGGAGCTGGCGCCGACACCGAAAAAGCTTACGCATACGCTGCTGCTGTCCAAGTTTTTTGGAATGACTGCCATGGCTGCCGGCGTTCTGGGCCACGGTGCGGAGCGGAAACGCTATGAAGAGCTCGCACAGGTATGGAGAGAAAAGGCCAGGGCTGCTTTTATCGGAAAGGACGGACGCTGTACGGTAGAGGAACAGACCGGTGTGGCGATGCTTATTGCGCTTGGGGCCTACCGCCAGCTGGAGCCGCTCAAGGCACAGCTCAGGACGCTGCTGGAGGCGCGCGGCTATCACCACCACTGCGGAATGCTCGGTATGCAGTATCTTTTCCCGGCGCTGGATATCTGCGGGATGCAGGAGGAGGCTTATCGGGTAATTACCGTGCCCGGACGTCCGTCCTACACCGAGTGGCTGGAACACGACGCCACTACGATGTGGGAGATGTGGCATACCGGGGATTCCAAAAATCACCATATGTATTCCTGTGTGCTGTCCTGGTTTATGAAGACGCTGGTGGGGTTGCGCCAGGCAGAGGGTTCGGCAGGCTGGCAGGAAGCGGTGATAGCACCGTATTTCCTGTCTGCACTGACTTCCTGCCGGGGCGTCTATCGTACGGCGGGCGGAACCTTTATGGTCGAATGGAACCGGCAGGATGGCGGTGTGCGGCTGTGCATTCAAGTCCCGCAGGGTGTACGTACGCTTCTGGTGCTGCCCGACAACATGACAGTGAAAGAGGCTGCAGGGCAGACGGCTGTGCTGCCGGCTGGCCGGTCGGTATGGTTGTGCCACATAAAGGAAGATGAGCTATGATGACTTCGCGTGAACTGGTATATGCCACACTGGAGGGGCAGAACACCTCCGGCCGTATTCCGCGGCAGATATGGACTCTGCCCTGGGCTTGGGATAATCACGGCGGGATGCTTCGGCAGCTGCTCGCAGATTATCCGGAGGATATCGGCAGTGCGCCGGCAGTCTGCCGCGAGGTGCCCCGCACCGTGGGGAATCCGTATGCGGTGGGGGAATATGTGGATGAATGGGGCTGCCGCTTCACCAATATCCACAAGGGAATTATCGGTGAGGTAAAGGATCCGCTGATTCCATCCGAGGACGACGGTTGGGACAACCGAAACCACATTCATATTCCGGAAGAACTGCTGACCTTTGACGTTGACGCGGTCAACCGTCACTGCGCCGGAAGCGATCGGTTTATTCTCGGCGGATGCTGCCCGCGGCCGTTTGAGCGGCTGCAGTTCATCCGCGGCACCGAGAATCTGTATATGGACTTGCTGGATCCGCCGGCCGGCATGCAGGAATTTATGCGGCAGCTGCATGATTTTTACTGCCGCCTGCTGACAGCGTGGGCAAAAACCGATATTGATGCACTGAATATTATGGACGACTGGGGAGCGCAGAACAGTCTGCTGATCCGTCCGGATTTGTGGAGGGAGCTGTTCCGGCCGTTGTACCGTGACTATATCGACATCGCGCACAGCTACGGCAAAAAGATCTTCATGCACTCCGATGGCTATACGCTGGATATTCTGCCCGATCTGGCGGAACTGGGACTGGACGCCATCAACGCGCAGGTGTTCTGCATAGGCTTGGATAAGTTGGCGTCTTTCCGCGGAAAAATCACTTTCTGGGGAGAGATTGACCGCCAGCATATCCTGCCGGAGGGAACGGAAGAGGATGTATGCCGGGCAGTGGGGGACTATTGCCGGACCTTTTGGCAGGACGGTAAGTGCATAGCCCAACTGGAATTCGGACCGGGCGCCCGGCCGGATAATGTGCGTACGGCGTATGAAGCCTTTGATCGCTTTGTATCCGATACGGGTGATAATGTCAGTTCCAAAATATGAGGAGAGAATTTCGATGAATCAACTTTGTGTTATCTCACATACCCACTGGGATCGTGAATGGTATTTTCCGCTTGAGCTTATGCGGCTGCGGCTGGTCGATCTGCTCGACCACTGCTGTGCCCTGCTTGCAGAAGAACCCACATATGTATTCCATCTTGACGCCCAGACCATTGTGCTCGAGGATTATCTGTCCATACGCCCGGAAATGCGGGGAGAACTGGAAAAATACGTGCGTCAGGGGCGGCTGATTGTTGGACCGTGGTATCTGCAGAACGATTTTTATCTGACCAGCGGCGAGGCGACGGTACGCAATCTGCTGGAAGGACGCCGCATCGCCCAGCGCTTCGGCCGCTGTGCGAACGTGGGATACTGTGCCGATCAGTTCGGATTGATCTCACAGCTGCCGCAGATTCTGCGGGGCTTCGGCATTGATAACTGTATTTTTGGTCGGGGTGCCGCACGGCTCCGACAGGACGAAAACGGCAATCCGGTGCGGGTGCCGTTTCCGATGGAGTTCATCTGGAAGGGCGGCGACGGCAGTGAGGTTACCGCTATCCACATGTGCTGCTGGTACAATAACGCCCAGCGCTTTTCCGCGGATATCGACAGAGCGGAGCGGCTGACCCGGCAGATCGGGGAAACCCTTTCCGCCCGTGCCTCCACGCCGTATCTTCTGCTGATGAATGGGGTGGACCATCTGGAGGCACAGGAGGACCTTCTGCCGATTTTGCATCAGGTGAACGAGCGTCTTGGGGAGGATGGACACATTTTCCAGACCACCATGGAGCAGTACGTGCGTTCCGTAACGGATTATGCTGCGGAGCAGGGGATTGCTTTCGACCGGCATACAGGAGAGCTGCGCTGCGGCGGGGACTGGGAGCTTCTCAAGGGGACGCTGTCCTCCCGCATCTACCTCAAGCAAAGCAATGTTCATATGCAGGAGAAGCTGGAAAGTGTACTGGAGCCGCTTTATACGATGCTGGAATGCGCCGGCATGGCGGGAGCCTATTCGCTTGACCATTTTCGCTACATGTGGCGGGAGCTGATGAAAAACCATCCTCACGATTCCATCTGCGGCTGCAGCCGTGATGAGGTGCATGCGCATATGGAGGATAATTTTGCCCGACTGGAGGAAATGAGCGAGGAGATGCTCCGCCGCGGGCTGGAACTCGCTGGTACGCATCTTCAGGTGCCGGGCGTCTGTAAGGAGGATTACGGCATTCTTGCCGTAAACACCCTGCAGCGTGCACGGGGGGCAGTGCTTTATGTTACGTTGGATTTCCCGCAGCAGGAAGCGGTAGAGGGCTTCACCATTGCCGACGCAGAAGGACGAGCTGTGCCGTTCGCTGTACTGGCCAAACGCACGGCTGTCCGGGATCTGTTTTCCCCGATCAACCTGCCGGGAAGCCTGGACGTGGACCGCTATGATGTGGCGGTTTATGCGCAGGGGCTGCCGCCGATGTCGATGGCCCCGTTTGTTGTCCGCCGGGCGGCAGAACCGGCAGAACGGATACAACCGCGTGTACTGGCCGAACCGACAATCGAGAACGAATTTCTGCGGGTAATGGTCGGCGGGCAGGGGCAGGTTGAGCTGGTTGACAAGGAAACCGGCCGGCGCATTACCGACGCGTTTATGTGGGAACACTCTATGGATATCGGGGACAGCTATGTGTATTTCCCGAGCACCTGTCCGCCTGTGCTCGGACGGGAATTTCCCGTGGAGATACAGGCGACCGCTCCGGATCCGTTTACGCAGTGTATCCGGCTGAAGCAGACGCTTGTTCTGCCCGCCGGGTATGATTTTGCCGCCGGCTGCTGCCGCAAGGAAACGGTGGAATGTCCAGTATCCCTGACGCTGACGCTGCGGACGGGCGATCCGATGCTTCGGGTCGGCTATACCGTGGATAACCGGGCACAGGAGCACCGGCTGCGTCTGCGGGTCGGAACGGGACTGTCCAGTGGGGACACGCTGGCGGATACCCCCTACGACCTGCTTCGACGGAGTGAAAACGATCACTATCCGGATACCCGCAGTCGGGTGTATCCCAATACCTCGGCGGTCGCGCAGGAAACTGAAGGACGGGGAACGGCGATATTTACCAGCGGACAGCACGAATATGAGCTGCTGCGGGGCGAAATGGGGGATGCCATCGCGCTGACGGTCGTGCGCAGCACGGGGGTGATCAACCGCGATGTATGGAACGGCAAGCCCTGCGGCGATCAGTGGGTGTGTCCGCAGAACCAGTGCCTGCGGGTGCTGGAGGGCGAGGTCGGGCTGCTGCTTTATACGGGATCCCGGGCAGAGCAGCTGACTGTACTGGCCAAGATGTTCCGCAATGCGCCGGCAGTGCAGTTCTATTCGCATGATCCGCACAAGTTTGTGGGCGGACGTCCGGCGGTTCAGGACACCTCCATTGCCGAATTGTTCTACCGGCCCGATCCCTATCCGCAGGCGCTTATCCGGCCCGGAAAGGAATTTTTGGCGCTGGAGGGGAAAGGCGTTTGTCTGTCGGCCTTTAAGAAAGCCGAGGACGGCGACGGTTGGATCATTCGGCTGTGGGATGCCGGGGAACCGACGCAGGCCGTCATCCGGGCAAAGGGCAGGATATACGCCTCCGATCTGGCAGAGATACCGGGCGAATATCTTGGTGAGGATCAGGTCCGGGTGCCGTTGGAGCGGCGGGAAATCGTCACATTGCGGCTGCGGCCAGACAAATAATCCGATCAACAGGATACAACGCCTTTGACAATTATTTCCATTGGGAAAACAGAGTTTGTCCACTTTCGACAACGGCAAAACCGGACCGGGAGTTCCCGGTCCGGTTTTGTCCGTTCAGGCGGGCTTATGAAACGCCATCCGGAAAGTCGGATGTTGCATTAGCAGCCGCAGCCACAGCCGCAGCCGTTGTTGCGGTTATCGCAGCAGTCGTCGCTGCAAAGCAGGACAATGATGATGATGAACAGCAGCCAAGAACAGCCACCGTTTCCACCAAACAGATTACTCAGACACATAACAGGGTTCCTCCTTTCCTGGTTGGTATTAACAGTATATGCCCGCTGGAGGAAAGGGTTCCGCATGCATGGAAGACGCTTGCCGTGTGTTGCACGCAGGACTTTCGCTGCGGCGGATGTGGGGCGCGGGACAGGAGAATTTTGCGTGGTGCGGGCGGCCATGCCAACCGATCGTCAGTTCGGAAAAATTGTCATGCCGCGGTCAACGGAATATGGTATACTGTCCGAAGAAGGGAAGTGTTCTCACCGATGGATATACGGGAAAGCGATTGGAACGGATACAGACGGCTTGATTTTGCTGTCGGCGGACGGGAAAGTCTGCTGATCTGCCCAAAGACGCCGGATACGGCAGGCCGCTGGGTATGGCGGGCGGAATTTTTTGGTGCGTTCGATACAGCCGACCAGGCGCTGCTTGCGCGCGGGTGGGCCATCGCCTATCACCGGGTCAGCAATATGTACGGCTGTTCACAGTCCGTGGTCTATATGCGGGAATTCCGCGAGGTGCTGCGCGATGTGTTCGGCATGACCGGCCGGGCGGCGCTGTTTGGCTTCAGCCGCGGCGGACTGTATGCCTTCCGGTATGCGGTCACATGGCCGGAGGATGTGCTGGCGCTGTATCTGGACGCACCGGTGCTGGATATCCGCAGCTGGCCGGGCGGCAAGGGGGCCGGGATCGGCGATCCGGCCTGCTGGGAGGAGTGCAAGCGTTGGTATTGCCTGGATGAGCACAGCGCATGGTTCTTTCGGGATAATCCGCTGGACCGGATCGACGAGCTGGTACACACTGGTATTCCGGTGCTGCTGGTGGCCGGGGAGGCAGATGACGTGGTACCGTATGCGGAAAACGGCGCTGTAATGGCGGCAAAGATGGCGGCGGCCGGCGGCCGGATTCACGTGATCCTCAAGCCAGGCGTGGGGCATCATCCGCACAGCCTGGAGGATCCCGCGCCGATCACGGCGTTTATGGAGGCGCTGTAAGAAAAAACGGAAAACCTGTTGACGACGGGCGGTTTTGCTGGTATTCTATAAGAACTGGAATAAGTGGTGGAGTCTGTCATAGAGCGCGATCGCGCTCTATTTATTGCAGTTTTTTCCGGGGGAAATTTCCTGGGACAATGTGACAGAACCGCGCTTGCCGGTGCTGTCTTTTTTTATTTTGCCCGCACGGCCGGCCGCCGCAATAACGGCCGGCGGAAAGGAATGACCACGAAATATGGATGTATCGTTTGCCAATTTCCTGCAGCAGATGGCGTCTAGCCCGGCGTTGCTGATCACTGTCCTGCTGACGCTGGGTGTGATTTTCGTCAATGGCTGGACCGATGCGCCCAACGCCATTGCTACCTGCATCACCACCCGCTGCATGAACGTGCGGTCGGCGATCTGGATGAGCGCTATTTTCAACTTTCTCGGCGTTTTCGTCATGACCCAGATCAACAGCTCGGTCGCCTCCACCATCAGCAACATGGTGGATTTCGGCGGCGACACACGGCAGGCGCTCATTGCGCTGTGCGCGGCGCTGTTCTCGATTGTGGTGTACAGCGTGGGCGCTTCCTATTTCGGCATCCCGACCAGCGAAAGCCACAGCCTGATCGCTGGCCTGTCCGGTGCGGCGATCGCCATCCAGAACGGTATCGGCGGCATCAACATGAACGAGTGGGTCAAGGTGCTGTACGGACTGGTGCTCAGCTTGGTGCTGGGTTTTGCCAGCGGCTGGGTAATCTGCAAGCTGCTGACCATCCTCTGCCGTAAAGCTGACCGGCGCAAATCCAACCGGTTTTTTCAGGGGGCACAGATTTTCGGCGCCGCTGCGATGAGCTTCATGCACGGCGCACAGGACGGCCAGAAATTTATCGGCGTTCTCTTTCTGGGTATGGCTTTCAGCAACGGGCAGAACAGTGCGGAGGGAGTCGTTATCCCGGTTTGGCTGATGCTGCTGTGCAGTGTGGTGATGGCGGTCGGTACAAGCGTTGGCGGCGAAAAGATCATCAAATCGGTCGGCATGGATATGGTGCGTCTGGAAAAATACCAGGGATTTTCGGCGGATCTGTCGGCAGCGGTGTGCCTGCTGTTTTCGAGCCTGTTCGGCATTCCGGTATCTACCACCCATACCAAAACCAGCGCCATTATGGGTGTGGGGGCGGTCAAGCGTCTGTCTGCGATCAATTTCCGCGTGGTGCGGGAAATGGTGCTCACCTGGGTGTTCACCTTCCCGGGCTGCGGTTTGATCAGCTATTTGATGGCCAAGCTGTTTATGGCGATTTTCTGATTTGCCTGTGCATGCGAACGAAAGGAAGGAAACACGATGTCAAAAAAGCAGGATATGTTTTATTTTGAAAACTTTCTGGCCTGTACGGAGTACGCCTGTCAGGCGGCGCATCTTCTGGAAAAGGTGATGGCGGATTTCGACCCCGATGTGCTCCCCGAAAAGCTGGAGGAGATCCATGTGCTCGAGCATGCGGCGGACGAAAAGAAGCATGAGCTGCTCGACGTGCTGGTCAAAGCGTTCATTACGCCTATCGAACGCGAGGATATTATGCAGCTGAGCCAGTGCATCGACGAGATTACCGATAAAATCGAGGATGTCCTGCTGCGCATCTACTACAACAACGTGCGCAGCATCCAGCCTGACGCATTGGAGCTGACCGGGGTGGTGATTCGCTGCTGCGAAGCGGTGCGGGATCTGCTGGCGGAGTTTTCGGACTTCAAGCATGCGAAGAAAATGCATGAGCACATCGTGCGCATCAATACGATGGAGGAAGAGGCTGACCGGCGGTACATCGCGAGTATGCGTGATCTGCACACTACCTGCAGCGATCCGCTTGTGATCCTTTCGTGGCGGGAAATTTACATCTATCTGGAAAAATGCGCGGACGCCTGTGAGCACGTCGCTGACGTGGTCGAAGGGGTTATCATGAAGAATTCCTGAGCATGCAGCAAAAGCGGGGCGGCCTTTTCAAAAGGCCGCCCCGCTTTTTGTTTTCGGTACACGCTGTGCGCGATATGCTGCTTTTATGCCAGGAAGCGGCGGATTTCCTCCATGCGTTTTTCGGTGTCGGCATAGCCGGTTTCATACGCCCGTTTGAGGTTTTCCACCTTTTTCTCAAACCGGCTGAGCCCCAGCGGCGCTTCCGGTGCGATCACCAGTGCGGTGCCGTCCGCCTCCAGGGTACGCAGGAAGGCGAGCGTTTCGTTATAGATTTCATGCCGGCGTTCCAGCGCTTCGATCATCGCGGGATATGCCTTGTATTTCCGGCGGTATACAGCCCGGCCGGACTCCGGCTGTTTGACGAAACCGCGTTCCCGGGTAAGCACCACCACGACCTTATCGCAGCCGTCAGCGAGCGCCCTGCGCACCGGGATCGGGTCGGAGGTTCCGCCGTCGAGATAGTCGCGGCCCTTATACGGCACCATCGGCGAGAAGCATGGGATTGCGGATGACGCCCGCAGGATGGTGCTGTGTCCCTGCATATCCTCCCGCCCGAAATAAGCCGGCCTGCCGGTGAGCACATCGGTTACACCGGCAACGAATTCACACGGCGAAGCCAAAAACGCCGTGTAGTCAAATGGATCCAGCCGGTGCGGGATTTCGTCAAAGATGAAATCCATGCCAAACATCGAGCCGGTATGCAGCAGATTGTGTACACCCACATAGCGCTTGTCGGTGACATATTCGGTATTGATCCGCAGGTTTCGGCCGCGCTGACCGGATACATAGGACACGCCGTTGCAGGCACCGGCCGACACGCCGATGACGTAATCCGTCTGTATCCGCTGATCCATCAGGCAGTCGAGCACACCGCCGGTATACAGGCCACGCATGCCGCCGCCTTCGAGTACTAATCCGGTTTTCATAAAAATTCCTGCCTTTCGTATAGGATTCGGCGGGGCACTCTGCACCCGCGTCGCTGTCAGTCCGCTGCGTCTTCTTCCCATTTGTGGGCGTGTGCTTCGTCCCACACTGTGGGATCGCCCACACCGGCTTCCTCTGCGCGGAACACCGGGTTTTTTCCGGCCCGCCGCTGTTTCTGATAGTCTTTCAGCGCCGTGAACGCCTTATTCCCCAGCAGCAGAATCGCCGTCAGGTTCACCACCGCCATCAGCCCCATGAGGATATCGGCCAGGCTCCACACCGTGGAAAAATCCATCAGTGCACCGGCGAACACCGCCGCCACGCAGGTGCAGCGGAAAATCAGCAGTCCGCGCCGGGAATCCCGGATAAAGCGGAAGTTTGCTTCGGTGTAATAATAGTTACCCACCAGTGAGCTGAACGCAAACAGGAAGATGGATACCGTGATAAACAGCGGGCCGAATCGCCCGACCTGATTATACACCGCTGCCTGCACAAAATCCATGCCCTTCAGTTCCTCGCTTATCGGCACCCCGGACAAAAGCAGCATGAAGGCGGTGGTGGAACAGATCAGGATGGTATCGATAAACACTGACAGCATCTGCACCAGCCCCTGCTTGACAGGGTGTGACACGTCGGCCGCCGCCGCGGCGTTGGGCGCCGAACCCATGCCGGCTTCGTTAGAATACAGTCCGCGCTTGACCCCTTGCATCACGCAGGAGCCGGCAAAGCCACCGAAAATCGCCTGCAGGTCAAAAGCCTGGGAAAAGATTTTGCCGAACATCGCCGGAACGGCGCTGACATTTTTAAAGGTAACAAACAGCCCGAGTGCAATATAGCCCGCCGCCATTACAGGAACCATGCCGCTGACCAGATGGCTGATGCGGTGAACGCCGCCGAAAATTACCAGCCCGGTCAGCAGCGCAAGCCCGCCGCCGACCACATACGGCCAGAAGCTGTCGGCATAATCCGGCAGGTAGTAGCTCAGTGCCGAGCCGGCGTTGAAGGACTGCAGCGCATTGAAGCCGTAGGCAAAGCACGCGATCAGCAGACAGGCGAAAACCACGCCCCACGTACGGCTGCCGAGCGCCTTTTGGATGTAATACGCCGGCCCGCCAACATAATCGCGGCCGGTTTTCTGCTTGTACAGCTGCGCGAGGGTGCTTTCGACAAACGCTGAAGCTGCCCCGATGAGCGCAAGCAGCCACATCCAGAAGATGGCGCCGTAGCCGCCGATAGCGGTCGAGGCCGCCACCGCGGTCGCCACGCCGGCGATGTTTCCGGTCCCTACCCGACTTGCGGTGGAGATCATCAACGCTTGAAAGGAGGATATGTCCCGGCCGTCCTTCTTCTTTTCCCCAAGCACCCGCAGCGCTTCCGGAAACAGGCGGAACTGCACCCCGCGGGTGCGTACCGAAAAATACACGCCGGCAGCCACCAGCAGAAGAATCAGAATATACGTATATAAAAAATCGCCCGCCCTGCTCAGCAGAGTATTGATCCAGTCCATGCCCGCGTACACGCTCCTACACCGGTTTTTGGCTTTTTATTTCCCCCGTACCCTATCGTCCCGGAGAAAACCGACGCTGCGCAGCATCAGCTCCTCCGCCATGCGGGCGATCTCCTCCGCCGGCACCACCATGCCGTCCGCCAGCCACTTCTGCAGCAGACCGATGCAGCCGGAGCTGACAAAAGCGTAATAGTATTCCACCTTTGACGGGGATACGCCTTCGAAATAACGGGTATAGCTCTCCATACATTTTTCCCGGCCCATGTTCAGCAGCCGCATCGCAAACGCTTTGTCACCGTAATCCCCCAGTGTGACCACGCACAAATCGGAGTTATCCGCCAGGCATTGGAATATGCCGGCTGTCACCTGAATCGGCGTCAGCTGGCTGTCATCCAAGCTCAGCAGCGGTTCGAGCGCTTTGGCAAAGTCGGTCTGCATCTCCTGCTCAATCTGATCCCGCAGATCATAAATATCGGTATAATGCGCGTAAAAGGTGCCGCGGTTGATCTCCGCGAGTTCACACAGTTCCTTGACAGATATGCTCTGGATCGGTTTTTGCCGCAGCAGGGTGGTAAACGCTCGCCGGATGAGCATGCGGGTTACCCGCGCCCGATGATCATTTGTAAACTTTTTCGTAACAACCCCTCCTTTTCAACACAGCTTGTCGGTTGTGTTGACAAACCGCCGGAAAATTCACAATTTGCCGGTTGATTGCCGGCCACGTTGGTTATTATAATACAGGCAAAGGGGAAAATCAACACAGTGTCGTTTTATTGGGAAAACCGTCCAGGAAATGGCACGTTTTATAACCTGCGGATGCTGCATTTTAAAGAATGTACCGCGGGTGCTCCGGCTGTGAATCGGAGCGAAGGGCGGCGCAGCATTCGGCTTCCAGAAAGGAGATTTTGGCATGAAAAATCTGTATATTGTTACCGGGGCGAACGGCCATCTGGGCAGTACTCTGGTTCGTATGCTGCAGCGCCGCGGCGGTGAGGTGCGCGGGCTGCTGCTGCCGCAGGAGCAGGCGGCCAGCCACAGCAGCGTGACCTATTATCATGGCGATGTGCGGGAAAAGGAGTCTCTGCGCCCACTGTTTGAGGACACCGGGGATACGCGCGTGACAGTGATTCACACCGCCGGCATCATCGATATTTCAGAGCATGTTTCCCCGCTGCTTTACGATGTCAACGTGGGCGGCACGCGGAATATGGTGGAGCTGTGCGAGGAATACCGTGTATACCGGATGGTATACGTCAGCTCAGTGCATGCGATCCCGGAGAAGGACAAGAACTGCGTGCTGCATGAGGTGCGCCATTTTTCCCCGAATGAAGTGGTGGGCGGTTATGCCAAGACCAAGGCGGAGGCCACCCAGATCGTGCTCGATGCAGCGGATCACGGGCTGAACGCAGTGGTGGTGCATCCGTCCGGTATCCTCGGCCCTTACGACCGTTCCGGCAACCATCTGGTGCAGATGGTTGCGGATTATATCCACGGTAAGCTGCCTGCCTGCGTCAACGGCGGATACGATTTTGTGGATGTGCGGGATGTGGCCGCAGGCTGTCTGGCAGCGGCTGAACGCGGGCGCCGTGGGGAATGCTATATCCTCTCTAACCGCCACTATGACATCAAGGAAGTGCTGCGCATGGTCAAGCAGGTTGCCGGCGGCCGACGGCTGCCGGTGCTGCCGATGTGGATGGCCAAAGCCGCTGCGCCGCTGATGTCCTGGCAGGCCAAGCGCCGCCAGCAGCGTCCGCTGTATACCAAGTATTCGCTGTATACCCTCAAGAGCAACGACAGGTTTTCCCATGACAAGGCGACAAGCGAGCTCGGCTACAAGCCGCGTGACCTGTTCCAGACCATACGGGACACGGTAATGTGGATGCGCCGCCGTCCGGCCAGAGCGTGACAGATGAAAGAGACTGCCAGGGATATTCTCCCGGCAGGGGAGGTGTATTCGAGGACGCAAAACGTCCTCAGTTGCACGATGTTCCGCCGATGGCGGAACTCGTCGAGGCTGCGTAAGCAGATCTCGAAGCCCCTTCCTTGCCGAGCGAAGCGGATAAACCCGCCCGCAGGCGACAAAAAGTGGGGAAAAGGACGGCATAAGCCGGACTTTTTCGACAAGCTGAAACCGGCTCCCATAGTGGGGGCCGGTTTTTCGGATTTTGGACTGCGTGCTTACCGCGCAGTGTTTTTTCGTTTTTTCAGCCGCTTGAGCCGGCGAATGATTTCCCGGCACTGCCTGATTTCGGATGCGTGGCTGTATCCGGTCAATTTCTGGTTTATCTCATAATCCTTCTTTGCAGTCTCAAACAAAGGAAGATATTCCACGGCGTCCAGATGAGCCATTCCTTTAAGCCTATATATGCCCCGATGGCCTGCAATAGGCCGCCATCTGCTGCTTGGCGTGTTCCTTTTCCTCCGCCGCCAGCGCGTCGAGCAGGGTCGATGGGATCTTATTTCGGCCCCTTGCCATGCCCGGAGACCCGCCGCTGGTTAAAAACCACCAGGCAAATGTCTTCTGGGATTTTGACAGCATGGAAATTCCTCCGCAGCGTTGAGGCTGCCGCATCGTACGGTTTTGGCAATCCGGAAAATTAACAAGATCGCGGCCTTTTTTGGACAAAATAAGTGTTGTACAACTCTTGATGGATAGAGTATAATAAAAATATTCAAAAATGACAAGGGGGTCTCCGCTATGGAAGCGCGTACCATCAAAGTGTATTCCCAAAAAAGCGAGGTTCCGCTGAAGATTATTCATGGTCATTTTGTCACCAGCCATTCCCATGTGAACTACTACATCGATATGACCACGCTGAAAACCCGCCAAAACGAGGCGGAGGAAATGGCCCGCAGCCTGGGAAAGCAGTATGTGACCTCGGTTCCGGTGGATACTATCGTCTGTCTGGACGATACGCAGGTGATCGGGGCATTCCTTGCAGAGCAGCTCAGCCGGGCGGGCAATTTGTCCTATAACGCCCACAAAACCATCTATGTGGTTACGCCGGAAACCCATTCCACCGGACAGATGGTGTTCCGCGATAATATCCAGCCGATGATCCGCGGCAAGCATGTGCTGATTCTGATGGCTTCGGTGACCACCGGCATCACAGTGCGCAAAAGCATCGAATGTGTGCAGTATTACGGTGGGGTGGTCAGCGGCGTTTCGGCCATATTCAGTGCCGCCGACACGGTCGAAGGGGTACCGGTCAACCATGTTTTCGACCGGAGCGACCTGCCGGATTACGAAACCTATGCCCCGCACGATTGTCCATTCTGCCGGGAAGGGCAGCGCATCGATGCGCTGGTCAACAGCTATGGCTATTCCCGGCTGTAAATTCTGCCTGCACGCCCTGCGTCTATTCGGGCGCAGGGCTTTTTTGGGGAAAAAACAAGGAGGTTTTAGCTTATGAAGGATGCGGCAGTTTATGCCGTGGGCAACGGTTCGGTCATCGCCTATGGCCGGGAGATGGACTGGATTCAGGTGTTTGGTTCGCCCTATACGATCCCCACTGTTTTTTCACTGACTCCCGCCGTACCTGTGACTGCGGCGACCGAGCGGGTGCCGGAAACCAATGTGTGGCGGCATACCTGCCGCGAGGGCATGCTCACCGACGCCGCACCGCGGGATCCCGCCTGCCTGCTGCGGACCTGGTCGCTGCGGGAACCGCTGCTGTTTACACTGGATTTCCACGGTTTTCGCGCGGACGACGTGACCGCGCTGTTTACTGGTGGCCGCACGCTGTGTGTGACTGTCCCGGGAACCGCTCCGGTTTTCAACACCTATCCAGTGGGGCATGAGCGGTATCTGATGCTGATGCTGCGCGGGGAGGGAGCGCTTGATCTCACCGAGAACGGTGCCCGCCTGCGCATGGAGGGAGAGGGCAGCCTGCTGATAGCGGTCGGGATGGATTTCCCCGCCTGTGTTGCCGCGATGCGGGCGGCTGCGGCGGTGCCGGATGCACAGCTGCTGTCGGCGGCTATGCAGGAGGACCGCGCGTTTCATCGCGCCCGTCTGTCCCGCCAGCCTGTGCTGCGGGAGCATCCGCTGACCGCGGCGGTGCAGCAGGCGGCCGAAGCGGTGGCGTTCCAGACCCGTGCCCAGCAGGATGCATCCGGCTGCATTCTTGCCGGACACAATTATCATCTGTCCTATGTGCGGGACGGCTACGGCACCTTCCGCGGGATGATTGCCTGCGGCTGCCGCGAGGAGGCCGCTGCCTTCATGCGGTTTTACGAGCAGACTTTTGCCCGACAGCAGTACATAGCTACTGCACAGACCGCCTGCTTCGACGGCTTTTTCCACATTCACGAAAACGACACGGTGGAAAATACCGGTTACCTGATGCTGCAGGAATTGCTGTACCGCGAGGCGTATGGGGATGAGGAGGCTTTCGTACGGGCACGGCCGCTGATGGACTGGGCACTGGAGGAGCAGCTGCGGCAGCTGCATCACGGGATGCTGCCGTTCAGTGGGGACGAAACCTATGTGGCGGGCGGCATCGTTCCGCGCACGATGCTCAACCACGGTTCGATCGAATCGACCATGCTGTTCCGTACGGCGATGGTGCGGTACCGGGAGGCGTGTGACCAGCGGGGCTGGACGCTGCCGTGCCGCGGGGAACTGGAACGCGCACTCGGGGAGATCGATGCACGCTTCGATGAAAACTTCCGGCGCGGCGGGCACTATGTGGCGAATTCCCTCCGGCGCACCGAGGGGCTGGAGGAGCCGGCGTTCCGTCACGGTCTGTGCGTAAACTTCCGTCATGGACAGTGTGTCAACAAAGATGCTTTCGGCTGGCTGATCCGGGTGGACGAGGGACAGTATGTGTGCCCGGAGTGCCTGGCGAAAAAACGGATGGATCTGCCGGTGTGCCGCGAGGAATATCCGCTCAAGAGCCCGCTGCTTATGGCGGATTATATCGGCTGCGGGCTGATGGATGCGGATATCCGCCGTCAGGCGGTTGCCGGCTATTTGGAGCAGTTCCGGAAAACCGGTACGCTTGCGACGAACGACGGCGGCAATCGCTGTCTGGGTTACGATCCCGGCCTGCTTCTGTATGCTGCGGACAGCTGCGGTTTTGCGGCGGATGACCTGCTGGCATATATGCTTTCGCTTCAGGATGAGGCGGGTATGTGGGCGGAATACTATGACGATAACCGACCCGCGCCGGGGTATACCCGCTGCCGTCCCTGGGAGAGCGGCATCAATATTGAAGCGGCGCTGCGGTACCTGCAGGCGCAGGGATAAATGCGAAAAATGCGCCAGTCGGTTCCGAAAATAGTGGATTGTATTTTTGGGTACAGATGCTATAATGGACAGGGAAAGGGACATTTTTCCACTTTGCCGAAAGGAGAAGAGGGTTTATGAAAAAATTTCCGATTGCCCTGCAGCTGTATTCGGTGCGCGGGGATATGGAGGCGGATTTCACCGGCACGCTGAAAAAGGTGAAGGCGCTGGGGTATGACGGCGTGGAGTTTGCGGGGCTGTTCGGCCGCAGCGCACAGGAGGTGCGGGCGCAGCTCGACGAGATCGGTCTGCGGGGGATTTCTGCCCACGTGCCGTATGCGGAGATGATGACTGACCCCGAAAAGGTGCTCAGCGATTATGCGGCCATCGGCTGCAAGTATATTGCGATCCCGTATGCGGAGGAGGCCTATCGTCCGGGTGGAGAGAAATTTGAGGAAATGACCGAAAATGCCAAAATGCTTGGCCGTATCGCCAGGGAAAAGGGCATGATCCTGCTGTATCACAACCACGATTTCGAGTTTCAGAAGATCGACGGCGAATACGGGCTGGATATCCTGTACAAGCGCGTGCCCGCTGACCTGCTGCAGACCGAGCTGGATACCTGCTGGGTGAACGTCGGCGGCGAAGAACCGGCGGCCTATATCGAAAAATACGCCGGCCGTGCGCCGGTGGTGCATCTGAAAGATTTTGTGATGCCCGGCAAAAAGCCGGAGAAGCTGTATGCGCTCATCGGCATCGATGATGGTCAGCAGACCGAGGAATGTACGGCGTTTGAGATGCGGCCCAATGGCTACGGTGCGCAGAATTTCCCGGCGATCCTCGCGGCGGCCGAAAAGGCCGGCACGGCGTGGGTGGTCGTGGAGCAGGACGAGCCAACAAAGGGGCTGACGCCGATGGAATGTGCGGAAAAGAGCATCACATATCTGAAAAGCATCGGCCTGTAAGCAATAAAAACATAAAACACATAGATCCGGAACCGGAGGGACGCCTTTTTGGCGGGCCTCCGGTTTTTTTATGAAAAAATGGGCATACGAAATGAAGCGGCAGGTTTTTGCGCATTCTTTCCGCATTTCCTGCGCCTGTCGTATAAATTGCCGCAGATGCGGAAAAAATAGGGCACATAACTGCACAGGAAAGAGGGGCGTTTTTCATGGATGTCACGGGCAAGGAATACCAGCAGATGAACAAGCAGGTCGCACCAAAATCGCCGGTCGCTGTCAACTGCGTCAAGGCGTTTCTCATCGGTGGCCTGATCTGCACGCTGGCGGAGCTGATCGCGCAGCTGGCAATGTCGGCGGGGCTGGAGGAAAAGCTGGCGCGGCTGACCGCGTCGATTGCGCTGATTTTCCTGAGCGTGGTGCTCACCGGCTTCAACGTCTACGACAACATTGCGAAGCACGCCGGCGCCGGCACACTTGTGCCGATTACCGGTTTTGCCAACGCGATTGTGTCCCCGGCCATTGAGTTCAAGGCGGAAGGGCTCGTGCTGGGACTTGGTGCGAAAATGTTCACCATCGCCGGCCCGGTGCTGGTCTACGGCATCACCGCATCGGTGGTGTACGGGGTGATTCTGTTCATCGTCGGCATGTTTTAAGGAGGGGATACCGATGCCGGAACGCAAAGGCCAGTTTACCGTTACGCTGTCAAGCCGCCCGACCATCCTGGGCTACGCCGCTGTGGCGGGGAAAAAGGAGGGGGAAGGCCCCCTCGGGCGCTATTTCGATTATATTTTTGAGGATACCACGCTGGGGGAAAAGACCTGGGAGAAAGCCGAAAGCGCGCTGCAGCGCGAAGCGTTCACCCGGGCACTCGACAAGGCCGGCATGTCGCCGTCCCAGGTGAATTACCTGTTTGCCGGCGACCTGCTCAACCAGAGCATCGCCTCCACCTTCGGGCTGCGGGAATACAATGTACCGCTGTTCGGCCAGTTCGGCGCCTGCTCAACGATGGCACAGACACTGGCGATGTCCTCGATTTTCGTGGACAGCGGTGCGGCAGACCTGTGCTGCGCGGTGACATCCTCTCACTTCTGCACGGCGGAGCGTCAGTTCCGTTTCCCGCTCGAATATGGCGGGCAGCGTACACCGACCTCGCAGTGGACCGCCACTGCGTCCGGCGCGGCGGTCGTCGGGATGGGCGGCGGCAAGGTGCATGTCGAGGCGGTGTGCGGCGGACGCATCACCGACCTCGGGGTCACCGACGCCAACAACATGGGCGCTGCGATGGCGCCCGCGGCGGCGGATACCATTTTCAATTTTCTGACCGACACCAACACCAAGCCGGAGGATTACGACCTGATTCTGACCGGCGATCTGTCGGCGGTGGGCAGCGAGCTGCTGCAGGAGCTGCTGCAGCGCAAGGGGATCGATCTTGGCACCCGTCACGCGGACTGCGGGCTGATGATGTACGACCGGCATACCCAGGACGTGCACGCCGGCGGTTCCGGCTGCGGCTGTTCGGCGGCGATCGTGTGCTCCTATCTGCTCAGCAAGATGGAGCGCGGCGAGCTGCACAACGTCCTGTTTGTCGGTACCGGTGCGCTCATGTCCACCACATCCTCCCAGCAGGGGGAGAGTATACCGGGCATCGCCCATCTGGTGCAGCTGGTTTCACGCTGACGCAAACGCCCTGCGGGCCGGCAGCCCGCAGGGCGTTTGTTTATACAGGCTCATATCATCGGGCGGCACGTCAGCTCGTATAGTCCTCGAGCAGGCGGGCGAGCTCTACCTCGTCGGCAACTTCAATGCCGGCGGAAATGCGTTGCTGCTCTTCGGGCGGCAGCGTGGACACATACACATCAAACACCTCGTCGGGCGAGGGCGAATCCGCCAGAAACACCGCGAGCTTTCCCTCCCATTCACCGATGCGGTAGGCCGCGGCGGCAACGGAAGAAACGGCGGGAGCAGAGTAATCCGCCGATACTGCCGGAGGGACGGAGGACGATTCCGGCGGTCCCGGCGGTTCGCGCCGTGCGGCGGCCAGTGCCGCCAGCGGCAGGCTGACGGCCAGCGCGGTGCCGCACAGCAAAAGCGGCAGCCGATAATGGTAAAGCCAGTTTTTTATGGGCATATACAGACCACCTTTGCGGTAATTTTGCCGGATGTCCATATTCTTGGCGATTTCTGGGCAAAATATCCATAACCGGCCGAAAATCCGCCGTATACCCGCCGCGGCTGCCCGCATCAGCAGGCGGCGCATCGGAATTTGTTAAGAAAAAATGACAAATTAGTTTGGCAGATCTTACAATTTTGATATTTGACATTTAGGGGCCTGTGCTATAAGATTGGAAAAGCAGCGGTACGGGCTGCGGTTGAATCACTCTGGGACAAAGGAGGAATGACAGCATGTTTTCGAAGCTGTCCGCCAAATGGAAGGCTTTTCGCCGCAAGCGGCCGGTAAAGATCACGCTGAAGATCCTTTCTGCCATTTTCAAATGCCTCGCGACCATCATACTGGTGGGGGCGATCACCGCCAGTGTTGTCGGCTGCGTGATGATGGTGTATGTGTTTGCCAATTTCGGGAACGGGGATGATATGCCCTCCCTTGATGTGCTGATGGAAAACGAGACGAGCATCGTGTATGTGAAGGACAGCGCTACCGGCGAGTTCGTTGAACAGCAACGCATGGAGGGAACCAACAGCATCTGGAAGGATCTCGAAGAAATGCCGCTGCATATGCAGCATGCGATTGTGGCGATCGAGGACGAACGGTTCTACGACCACTACGGCGTGGACTGGAAGCGTACCATTTCCGCGATGGCCAACCTGGTGCTCCATTTTTCGGACGTTGAATACGGCGGTTCCACCATTACGCAGCAGCTTGTCCGGCTGGTTACCGATGAAAAAGAACACAGCATCCAGCGAAAAATCACCGAGATTTTCCGCGCAATTGAACTGGAACAGGAATATTACACCAAGGAACAGATTCTGGAGGCCTACCTCAACATTATGCCGCTGACCGGCAATATCGTGGGGGTTGGCGCCGGCGCCAACTACTATTTCGGCAAGGGGGTCGAGGACCTGTCTTTGGCCGAATGCGCCGTGCTGGCGAGCATTACCAACAACCCCTCCCTGTATAACCCGTACACGCATCCCGAAAATGTCCGCAGCCGGCAGCGGGTTGTGCTCAGAAAGATGTATGAGCTCGAATGGATCACCGAGGAGGAATACAAGCAGGCGCTCGGCGAAGAACTCCATTTCCAGAGCAGCGTCAAGAACGTCGGTATTGAAAGCTACTATACTGACCTGCTGGTGGAAGACGTCATTGCCGCGCTGCAGGAGCGCTACGGGTACACCTACCGCTATGCGGAAAACATGGTCTACCACGGCGGCCTGCGGATTTACTCGGCGGAGGATCCGGAACAGCAGAAGCTCGTGGAGGATATTTTTGCCGACGAGGACAATTTCCCCGCCAGTCTCGAGGGCGACGAGGAAGACCCGCAAAGTGCCATCTATATCATGGATTATACCGGCCGTACGGTGGCAACGGTCGGCGCACGCGGGGAGAAAACCGCCAACCGTGTGCTCAACCGCGCCACCCAGTCCACACGTCAGCCCGGTTCGGCGATGAAGCCGATTGGGGTTTACGCTCCCGCGATTCAGATGAATATCGCGCATTTCTCCTCGCTGGAGCATGACATGTATATCACCCTGCCCGACGGCAGCCGGTGGCCGGTTAACTACGAATCCCGTTTGTCCGACAACGGCTATACGCCGCTGGAGGTTGCGCTGCAAAAATCCCTCAACACCGTACCGGTGCGCCTGCTGCAGGAGGTTACTCCCCAGCGCAGCTTCGACTTTCTCACCGGACCGCTGGGATTGACCTCGCTGGTAACCAGCCTGGAAACCGAATCCGGCTTGCGCACCGATATCGATCTGGCGCCGCTGGCACTCGGCGGTCTGACCAAGGGGGTTTACTGCCGCGATATGGCGGCAGCGTACCAAGTGTTCGGCAACGGCGGCACATACAACAAGCCCTATACCTTCTACCGCGTGACCGACAGCGAAGGAGAAGAACTGCTCAAGGGCGGCACCCAGATGACTGTACAGGCGCTGGATACCGATTCGGCGTATGTGATGAACCGGCTGCTCCAGCGGGTTATTCGCGGTCCGAGCGGTACGGGACGCGGCCTGCAGGGCTCCTGGTCGGGTGACTGGGGCGTGTTTGCCAAGACTGGTACCACCAGCGACAACAAGGACGTGTACTTTGCCGGCGGCACGCCGTATTTTGTGGGCGCGTGCTGGTTCGGCTATGACGACAACCAGCAGATGATCAGCAGCCAGACCGGCGGCGCACGCAGTCTCTGGAATGCGGCCATGCTGGCACTGCATCAGAATCTGGAAGCCAAGAACTTCGATGAATTCAAGGGCACGACGGTGGAGGCGCCGTATTGCAGTGATACCGGCATGCTCGCCACCTCCAACTGCCCGCATACGGCAACCGGTGTGTACAAGGCGGACAACACGCCCGGGTACTGCACCACCCATCCCGAAAGTACGCCGGACCCGAAACCCGATCCTGATCCCGATCCGGTTCCGGATCCTTCTGAGCCGGGCAGCAACCCCTCCTCCGGAGAGGGCAGTAACACGGGCAGCTCCGCTCCCTCTGACTCTTCGACTCCGCCCGCCTCCTCGGATGCTTCCAAACCGGAAGAGGAATAAACCATTGCTGAAATATGAAAGTCCGCCGGCGTCTGCAGACGCCGGCGGACTTTCGTTTCGCCTGACTTGGCATTTTATCCAGAATCGCGGCGGGGATTTTGCGCTTCGTCGTGGAAACCGGGAAACTGCCGCTGCCCTCTTGCAATTTGCCGGTGGGCATGGTATAGTGTATTTCACTACGGGACATTCGTGCACGGGTGGTGGACACAATGGAAGGATCGGCCGAACGGAAACGTCTGTTGCTGGTAGATGCCGACGCGCTGCCCGAGGTGTTTGCGCGGGTGGTGGATGCCAAACGATTCCTCGCCACCGGCGAGGCGGCGACGGCGGCAGAGGCCTCGCGCCTGGCTGGGATATCCCGCAGCGCGTTTTACAAATATAAGGATGCGGTGTTCCCTTACGATGAAAAACGGTCCGGGCGCATTCTGACAGTGCATATGGTGCTCCGGGACCGGCCAGGCGTGCTTTCAGCGGTGCTGTCCGCGTTTGCGGATGCGGGAGCCAACATCCTGACGGTCAATCAGAATATCCCGGCGGGCAACGTCGCTTCGGTATCGGTATCGGCGCGTACCGACCGGCTGCAGATGCCGGTGGATGCCTTTATCGGCGTACTGCGGCAGCTCAACGGTGTGCAGCGGATTGCCCGCATTGCCGGAGAAGATCAGCGGGAAGCCGTCACACAGGAGACGTCCCCCGAATAAGTAAGGAATAAGACGGCAGGTGCGCAGCCGGCGCATAACGGCCTTTGCCGCGCCGCCCCGGCTGCGGCGGGAATACCAGCAGGAAAGGAATGGAGATACTATGATCAATGTGGCTATTTTGGGACATGGAGTCGTGGGTTCCGGTGTGGCGGAGGTGCTGCGGCGCAACGCGGCAAGCATTGCCCACAAGGCGGGACAGGAGATTGCCATTCGCCGGATTCTCGATCTGCGGGAGTTCCCGGATCTGCCGTATGCGGATCTGTTCACCAAGAATTTCGACGAGATCCTGCAGGATCCCGAAATTCAGATCGTGGTGGAGACGATGGGCGGGCTGCATCCTGCTTACGATTTCGTGAAAAGCTGCCTGCTGGCCGGCAAAAGCGTTGTAACCTCGAATAAGGAACTGGTTGCTGCAAAGGGCGACGAGCTGCTGGCCATCGCCAAGGAGAACAACCTGAATTTCCTGTTCGAGGCGAGCGTGGGCGGCGGAATCCCGATACTGCGCCCGATCGATCAGTGCCTGGCGGCCAACGAGGTCTACGAGATCGCCGGTATCCTCAACGGCACGACCAATTTCATGCTCACCAAAATGGCGGAGGAGGGCATGCCCTTTGCGGATGCGCTTGCGCTCGCACAGGAGTTGGGCTATGCCGAGCGGGATCCTTCCGCCGATATCGAAGGGCACGACAGCTGCCGAAAAATCTGTATTCTGGCTTCGCTGGCATTTGGCCGGCATGTATATCCATCACAGGTGTATACGCAGGGTATATCCACCATCACCTCCGCTGATGTCCGCTATGCAGCGGCCTGGGGCGGCGTGATCAAGCTGATCGGCATCGCCCGCAAGCTGGAGGACGGCCGGCTGCACGCGCTGGTTGCGCCGATGCTTCTGCCCGGCAGCAGCCTGCTCGCGGATGTCAACGATGTATTCAACGGCATCATGGTGCGCGGGGACGCGATCGGCGACGTGGTGTTTTACGGCCGCGGCGCGGGCAAGCTGCCTACCGCGAGCGCGGTGGTTGCCGACGTCATCGATGAGGTCAAGCATCTGAAAGCGCGCAAATACCAGTTCTGGGAGCCGGGCAGCGAGGATTATGTGGTGGATTACCGCAAAGGCGAAACCGCGATGCTCCTGCGGCTGCACTGCACGGATGCTGAGGCGGCCTTTGCGCAGGCGCAACAGCTGTTCGGTGAGGTGCAGCGGCTGCACGCCGACGGAGAAACGGCGCAGGATCTGGCATTTGTGACCCCGGTTATGCCGGAGGAAGGCATCGACGAGCAGATTGCGGCCTTTACCGATGCAAAGGTGGTCAGCCGCATCCGCGTAGCGGATTTTTGATCCATGCGGCAGACGGCCGCACGGCGAAGCCTGGGAGGTGAAACGCATTGCTGAAAATGACCGTGCCGGCGTCGAGTGCCAACCTGGGAGCGGGTTTTGACTCGCTGGGACTGGCGCTTACGCTTTACAACCGGGTGTGGATGGAAGAGGCCGACGGCTGTCGGATCGAAAGTGCCGACGGTGTGGCGATTCCCACCGACGAAAGCAATATGATTTACCAGACCGCAAAGGGGCTGTATGAACGCTGCGGGCGTCCGTTCCACGGGCTGCATATCCGGCAGGAGAACAACATTCCGATGACCCGCGGGCTCGGCAGCTCGTCCGCCTGTCTGGTGGCGGGACTGCTGGGCGCAAATACGCTGCTGGGCTGCCCGCTGTCGGAGGAGGATCTGGCCGATCTGGCGGCAGAGCTGGAGGGACACCCCGACAACACCGCACCGGCGCTGCTCGGCGGGCTGGTGACGGCGGTGATGGAAGGCGGCCGGGTGTATACGGTCAGCGTGCCGGTGTCGGAAAACATCCGCTTTGCTGTGTTCATTCCGGATTTTGAGCTGAAAACCGAGGTTGCCCGTGCGGCGCTGCCGGAACAGGTATCCCGCGCGGATGCCGTATACAATCTCTCCCGTGCGGCGCTGATGACCGCGTCGCTGTGCAAGGGGGATTTTTCCCACCTGCGGGTCGCGGTGCAGGATCGTCTGCACCAGCCGTATCGCTTCCCGATGATTCCCGGGGCGGAGCAGGTGTTTTACATCGCTTACGGACTCGGTGCCCATGCGGTCGCGATCAGCGGTGCGGGACCGTCGATCCTGGCGGTCATCGACAGTGCCGACGCCGCCTTTGCCGAAAAAGCCGCTTTCCGGCTGCGCGAAGCGGGGCTTACCGGCTGGCAGGTGCAGCTGTTCAGCTGTGACAGCCGCGGCGCGACGGTGGAGTTCGAGGGATGACAGGATGGCTTTTCCTCTGTGTACAGGGTCGCTTCGGCGGCTGAATAAGAAAGGGTGGAAACAAGGTTTATGCTGATTGTACAGAAATTCGGCGGCAGTTCGGTCGCCAATGCTGAGCGGGTGTTTAACGTGGCGGGCATCGTCACCGATACCTACAAGGCGGGACACGATGTGGTGGTGGTGGTATCCGCGCAGGGGGACACCACCGATGATTTGATCGAAAAAGCAAAGGAGATCAATCCATACGGCAGCAAACGGGAGATGGATATGCTGCTGAGCGCCGGCGAACAGATTTCCATCGCGCTGCTGGCGATGGCGATTGAGAAGCTGGGCTGCCCGGTCGTCTCTCTGCTCGGCTGGCAGGCGGGCTTCAATACCGACTCGACTTATTCCGCTGCCCGGATCAAGAAGCTGACGCCGGAGCGCATCCGCACTGCGCTGGATAAGCGGCGCATTGTGGTAGTCGCCGGTTTCCAGGGCCTCAACCGCTATGGGGATATCACTACGCTCGGCCGCGGCGGTTCGGATACCAGCGCAGTGGCCATCGCGGCGGAGATGCACGCCGATCTGTGCCAGATTTACACCGACGTCGAAGGGGTGTATACCGCGGATCCCCGCAAGGTGCCCGGTGCGCAGAAACTGGAGGATATTACCTACGACGAGATGCTCGAACTCGCGACGCTCGGCGCGCAGGTGCTCAACAACCGTTCGGTTGAGATGGCGAAAAAGTACAATGTGGAGCTGGAGGTTCTTTCCAGCCTGAAACGGGTGCCCGGCACCAAAGTCAAGGAGGCGGTCAAAATGGAGAAAATGCTGATTAAGAGTGTGGCGAAGGATACCAATGTGGCCCGTGTGATGATCGTGGGCGTGCCGGATGAGCCGGGCATCGCGTTCAAGATTTTCTCCCGTGTGGCGAAGGCGCATATCAATGTCGACATCATCCTGCAGTCGGTCGGCCGCGACGGCACCAAGGACATCACCTTCACCGTCCCGGAGGATAAGGGCGAAGATGCGGTTGAGGCGCTGCGCGAATATTGTGACATGGTTGGGGCAAAGAGCCTGTCGTACGATACCCACGTCGCTAAAATTTCGGTGGTGGGCGCCGGGATGGAAACCCACGAGGGCGTTGCGTCCCGTATGTTTGAGGCGCTCGCCGATGCGAACATCAATCTCCAGATGATCTCCACGAGCGAAATCAAGGTGTCGGTGCTCATCGACAAGGAAGACGCTGACCGTGCGGTTTCCGCGGTGCATAAGGAATTCTTTGAATAAGAACATAAAAAACGGCGCACGGTACTACCGTGCGCCGTTTTTTTACGTGTCTGCCGCTCATTTCTGAAGGTTTTATGAAGCCGGACGAAAGGATTGCCGAAGGTACTGGACAGCAGGACGACGGGGTAGTATGCTGTAAGCAGCGGAGAATGAACAGCTGCCGTGTGCCGGATTTCCCGCACACCGCGTAAAGTTTTCCGAAAAACACAAAAATAAAGGAGCGATCCGATATGATTTGTACACGCTGCGGGACAGTCAATCCGGACAACGCGGTTTACTGCGCACACTGCGGAAGCCCGATGGCACAGGGAAATCCCGCGAACAGCCGTTGTCCGAACTGCGGCAGTCCCATCCATCCTATGGCAGCCGCGTGCCCGAACTGCGGTATGGTACTGCAGCCGGTAATTGTACCCGGTGTGACAGATCCGCGCAAATCCAAAATCGCCGCAGGGCTTCTGGGGATTTTTCTCGGCGGCCTGGGGGTACACAACTTCTATCTGGGCTATACCGGCAAGGCGGTAGCTCAGCTGATTCTGACTCTGGTCGGCAGCATTTTTGCCTGCTTCCTGTTCCCGCTGATTGCGGTGGGGGCATCCAGTATCTGGGGTCTGGTGGAGGGCATCCTGATCCTCGCCGGATCCATCAACGTGGATGGCCATAACGTGCCGCTGAAGGATTAGAAGGCGGCAGCAAAACATGCCGGCACAAGCTTGTTGTGCCGGCATGTTTTTTTAAAGCAAAATTATACAATATGGAATAAAATAGAATCATAATACGAATAGGCGTGCCAAATTCTCCTGTCGGACAGCGCATGTTATGTATGAAACTGGCAATACTGGAATTATAATTCCAGTCAGGAGAGGGCGTGACCGCACGTGTACAACAAGGTGGAAATCTGCGGCGTCAACACCGCCAATCTGAAGGTACTCAGCGAGAGCGAAAAGATGCGCCTGCTCAGGGAGATGCGGGCCGGGAACCGGAAGGCGAGAGAGGAGCTGGTCAACGGAAATCTGCGGTTGGTGCTCAGCGTAATTCAGCGGTTTACCCAGCGCGGCGAAAATCTGGACGATCTGTTCCAGGTCGGCTGCATCGGCCTGATTAAGTCCATCGACAATTTCGACATCAGCCAGAACGTGCGGTTTTCCACCTACGCCGTGCCGATGATTATCGGCGAAATCCGGCGGTACCTGCGGGATAACAACGCGATACGCATCAGTCGTTCGATGCGGGATACGGCCTATCGGGCGATGCAGATCAAGGAGAAGCTTACCACCGAAAAACTGCGGGATCCCTCGGTAGAGGAAATTGCCAAACAGATGGATCTGCCCAAGGAAGAGGTAGTGCTGGCGCTGGAATCGATTGTCGATCCGGTGTCGCTGTACGAGCCGGTTTATGCCGACGGGGGCGATACCATTTATGTGATGGATCAGGTCGGCGATCACAACGACGATAAGAACTGGCTGGATGAGATCGCACTCAAGGAAGCGATCCGGGGGTTGAGCGACCGTGAGAAACGGATCCTGAACCTCCGGTTTTTCAAGGGGATGACCCAAATCGAGGTCTCGGCGGAAATCGGTATCAGCCAGGCGCAGGTCAGCCGGCTGGAAAAAGGCGCGCTGGCGAGGATAAAAAAACAATTGTGAAGATAAAAACCGGGCGGCGCCTTTGTGGCACCGCCCGGTTCCTTTAAGCAGGAATAAGGGATCAGTCATACCGCCGGGATGAAAGTCGCTTACGGCTGCTGCCCGATTACTACCTGAATATTTCTTTCTTCGGATATATAACCATTTTTATCAAAATAAAGGTACTCGCCGTCGAGTACTATCGAGATCGAGTCGCTGGTGAGTATGGTGAGGTTCGAACAATTGTTCAGAGACTTTTCTCTGAAATGAGGAGCGCTTTCAAATTTTATGGTTTGGAGGGAGGCACAATCTTTAAACGCATCAGCAGACACGGCTGTACCGCGGGTTGGAATGAAGATAGATACCAGAGATGTGCAGCCACGAAACATATCCGCGGGGAGTGTCCGGTCTTCCCGCCGATTCAGGTTATCCCCGGTGACGGTTTTCAGTGAGGAACAGCCCATAAACATTTCAGAGAAATCTCCAAAGAAAAACGGGGTCAGGTCAATGGTTTCCAGCGAAGTGCAGTTTTTGAACATGCCTTTTCCGCCGACTTTTCGTTCTATAAAATACGTAATGTTTACGGTCTTCAGATTCGTGCAGTTTTCAAACACATAATTACCCATTTCGGTGATGGTATCCGGTATGGTTACCGAGGTGAAGCCCGCACCCGAAAAGGCCCGGTCTGCGATCGCCGTGACGGGTTTTCCCATATAAACCTCCGGAATGGTGAGATCGCGCAGGTCGCCGCGATATCCGGTGACAGTGAGGGTGCCATCGCTGTTTTCCCGCGTTTTCAGCGCGTCGGCAAGGGCATCGCATTCCAGCTCTATGGTTCTGCCCGCATTGACGTCAAAATCCGCCTTTCCCTCTATCCTGTCCCGCAGAAAAGACGTTTCCCGGATGGTGAGGGTACGTTTTTCCGCGGTTTCCGCAGCGGGAATAACCAGCGTGACGGTGCTCACATAAGAGGAACGGGAGTCATCCCAGGCGGTATCGATACTCGAAATTTTATATTGGCTCGAGTCGGTAGAATAGACACAGTTTTTTCCCGCTGCGCTGTCATCGACCAATATATCCAGAATCAGATCCCGGCTGGGATTGCTGTATTCGAGCTGTACGGTGACCGGCGTGTTGTAGGGTACCTGCGTTGCGGCAAGCGTGGCTTTCCGCAGATCGGCCGTTTTTGCGACCGACAGTGAAAGCCGCCGGACTTCTGCTTTTGAAGCCGCCCGGACGTTCTGCAGGAGCGTGCCGGCATTTTTGTAGCCGATATAAATGGGTTTGTCCTTTAGCTCGGTTTCTTCTGGACTGCTTGGGATGGAAGCGGGCGTGCTTGCTTCAGTCTCTGATTGCTCTCCGGAGCTGATCGGCGCTTTCGTACTTTCGCTTTCCTCCGGCAGCGGGGATTCCGAAGAGGCGGTGGTATCGTTGGTGTCGGCGGGGACGGAACGGGGACCTCCAGACTAAAGGAAGACCACCAGCAGAATAGGAATGGTAATCAGCAGTACTGCTGCAGCACTGGCCAGAAGAATTAGGTTGCGTTTAGATAGAGAAATAACAAAAGGTTTGGTATTGCCGGAAGAATCCTCTACCGGATTCTTTCCGCAATAGGGGCAGAATGTGCTGCCGTCGGGAGCTTCTTTTCCGCAGTGTTTACAAATCATAACACAACACCTCTCCATAAGATATTTTCCAGAATTTGAGGTATTTTACGCAAAAAGCATATTTCATCAATAGTATACCACGAGCTTTGAGCGGTGGCAAGGGGGTATCGTTTATTTGTTAGGTGGGACGTTTTCGGTTTGTGCTATGTAAGAGGGATACGATGACCAACGAGAAGATACGGCGGCTGATCATCCGGCAGTCCACCATCGGCCTGCACCGGGGCCATCTGCCGGTCGTCGGTTGTGGTTCTGTTACAGACTGGCAGAAAAGTCAAAATCGGAACGTGCCTACACGGCCCGTTCCGGTTTTTCATGTCTCTATATCAAAATCTACTGCCCGGCTGCCCTGATAATGCAGGATGCCCCGGTTTCCCGGTTCCATCCGATCGTACAGCAGAGGGGATGCATCGAATTTGCGGATGCTGCCGTTCATCTCAAAGGTCAGCAGATGCCGGCTGCTGACTGCGGGATACCGACCATACACGGGCAGCAGAGGATTGGTCACCGTTTCTTTGCCGAGCAGGATTGCCGGTACAGCGCGCTGCGGCCGTACCCGGCCGCGGAAAAACCGATACAGCAAGCCGAAGACGATCACCAGAAAAAACGCGCTGCCGAAAAGACAGCCGAGAATAGACGGCCAGCCTATACCACCCATCTCCTCGTTTGTCGTTATATGATCAGTATAATACGACATGTAACGGATGTAAAGTTCTGTCAGCAGGAAACGCCGCATATACTTCGTATACAGACAGCTGCGGCGCAGTATGCGGCGCCGGGAGCGATAAAGGAGTTGACGGATATGCTTTGCAGGATCACGGACATGCACAACAAAGAGGTCATCAATGTCAGCGACGGCCGCCGTCTGGGCTGCGTGGACGATGTCGAGGTGGATACCCATACTGCGCAGCTGGTGTCGATTGTCATTCACGGCCGGCCGAAGTGCATGGGGCTGATGGGCCACGACGACGACATCATCATCGGCTGGCGGGAGATCGAAATCATCGGCGAGGAAACCATTCTGGTCAACCACTGCCTGCCGGCGTGCGAAACCACCCGAAGGAAAAATGGCAGCATCCTCGGCGGCATTTTCGGCGGCTGAGGGTTAACCAGCAGTCCGCCGGGTCTGCCGGGCGGCGACGGCGATGAGCACGACGCTCACCAGCGCCAGCGCCGCCTGCGCCGCCGGCGGGGACAACCATACCCCATCCAGCCCCAGAAACGGCGGCAGGACGAACTGCAGCAGCAAAAACAGCACCACCAGCTCACCGTATACCAATAGGTAGGAGAAGGTGTTACGGCGGATGGAGTAAAAATAGGACGTAGTGATCCGGCACACCGCAATCGCCGGCGCACCGACCGCGAATATCGGCAATGCATGGCGGACAATCTGCGCGGCGTCGTCGGAGGCCCCGAACAGTGGGGAGACGATATCCCGTACAGAAAAGGCGACAGCCATATAAACGGCGGACAGTGTCAGTGCCACGACGTAGGCGATGTTGCGTGCTGTCCGCGCCTCCCGTATCTCTCCCTTTCCCAGATGGAAGCTCATCAGCGGCTGGCAGCCGTCACCGACCCCCTGAAGAAGCAGCAGGACAATGCAGTGCACATAGGCCACCACCGCATAGGCCGCAACAGCGGCATCTCCGCCGTAGGCCACTGCGCTGCGGTTGATGAGCAGCAGGACAATATTCGGGGACATAGCCAGGCCGAACGGCGACAAGCCGGTGGTCAGGATCTGCCGGACGAGCGCACCCTGCGGGAGAAAATCCCGACGGTCGAGGAAGCGCATTTTGCGCAGCAGAAACAGAATGCACGGCAGCGCGGTGACCGCCTGACCGATGATGGTGGCGAGCGCCGCGCCCGATACGCCCAGCTGAAGTCCGGCCACAAACCAGGCGTCAAGCACGATATTGGTCACAAAGCCGCCCACCATCGCGAGCATTGCCAGCAGCGACGCCTCGTAATTGCGCAGCATCGGGGTAAAGCCGGTGGCCAGAATCTGAAAGACGGAGCCGAGGATGATGATGCGGATATAGTCGGCGGCAGCCTCCAGCACCTCGCCCCGTGCGCCGAGCAGTCCCAGCAGGGGGCGGTAGCACAGCAGCAGTCCCCCGAGGACAAGCAGGCAGGCGATCAGCAGCAGGATCAGGGTGTTGCCCAACAGGGTGCGCTCTTTTCTGGTGTCGTCCCCGCCGCGGGCTACCGCGAGCGGGATGGCGCCGCCCATGCCGATGCCGGTGCCCACCGCCTGGATCAGCGCGGTGAGCGGATACGCGATATTGATGGCCGCCAGGCCGATATCTCCGGTACTGCGTCCGACGAAAAAGCCGTCGACAATTGCATAAAGTCCCGAGAAAGCAAACGCCAGCATGGACGGAAAGACAAAGCGCCAGAATTTTTTGAACATAATTACCTCCACAGAAGGTGTCGAAGCCGGCGGCGCCCGAAAGAGGACCGCTTCATCACCGCAATTTATAACGGATTTTCATCACGGTGTCAAGCCTTTTCCTATCGGTACGGCTTTTTGCGTGGAGGCAGGACACTGCGGCGCATCCGGCGAAACTGGTGTCCATGCGGGATTCTTTGGCCGAACTGAAAAAACGCTTGCATTGCAACAAAAACCGTGGTATACTATACCAGCTGCGGAATTACCGCGGCAAAACACACGCAGCAGAGGGCTGCGTCCGGTGCCGCCAAAGGCGGTGGGCGCGGAGATACTGTCTGCGGCGGAAAAAACCAAGGAGGAAATGTATTATGGCAGTCGTATCCATGAAGCAGCTGCTGGAAGCCGGTGTCCATTTCGGTCACCAGACCCGCCGCTGGAACCCCAAAATGGCCCCGTACATCTTTACGGAGCGCAACGGCATCTACATCATTGACCTGCAGAAGACCGTCCGCAAGCTGGAAGAGGCGTACATGTTCGTGCGTGATCTCTCCGCCGAGGGCAAGACCGTTCTGTTTGTCGGCACCAAGAAGCAGGCGCAGGATTCCATCCGTGAGGAAGCGATCCGTGCCGGCGCGCACTATGTCAATGCCCGCTGGCTCGGCGGCATGCTGACCAACTTCCGCACCATCCGCGGCCGTATCGCGCGTCTGGCGCAGCTGCGCGCGATGGAAGAGGACGGCACCTTTGATCTGCTGCCCAAGAAAGAAGTTATTAAGCTCAACCATGAGATTGAAAAGCTCGAGAAATTCCTCGGCGGCATCAAGAACATGGATAAGCTCCCCGGCGCCCTGTTCATCGTCGATCCCCGCAAGGAAAAGATCGCGGTGGCTGAGGCCCGCAAGCTCAACATTCCGATCGTGGCGATTGTCGATACCAACTGTGATCCGGACGACGTGGACTATGTTATCCCGGGCAACGACGACGCTATCCGTGCAGTCAAGCTGATCGCCTCCACGATGGCGAACGCCATCCTCGAAGGCCGTCAGGGTGAACAGGATGCGGCGGAAGAAACCGCTAAGGCCGAGGAAGAAACGGCTGAGGAAGCGGCCGAGGCGTAATTCGCTGGTTGGGCGCACAGAGCAGAACCGGAGACGACCAAAGCCTGCTGCACGGCAGGGATGTATATCGGGCGCAACGCCTGTATGCGGTATCTTCGGGATTTTGGACAGAAAGGAATGGTCATAAATGGCTTTTACGGCAAAAGACGTGGTCGCCCTGCGCGAGAAGACCGGCGTGGGCATGATGGACTGCAAAAAGGCACTCACCGAGACTGACGGCGATATGGAAAAGGCGATCGACATTCTGCGCGAGAAGGGTCTTGCCGCTGCGGCGAAGAAATCCAGCCGCATCGCCGCTGAGGGTCTGGTTTATGCATATGTTGACGACGCCAAAAAGGTCGGCGTGGTCGTGGAAGTAAACAGTGAGACGGACTTCGTTGCGAAGAATGCCGATTTTCAGGCGTTCGTCAAGACGGTGGCTGAGGTTGTCGCCGACAAGGCGCCCGCGGATGTTGCGGCGCTGCTCGAAATGCCTTTCCCGGGCGCGGGCACGGTGGCCGAAGTGCTGCGGGAAAAGGTGTTGGTGATCGGGGAAAACCTGAGCATCCGCCGGTTTGTCCGCTATGAGGGCGACTGTGTGGCGTATATCCACGGCGGCGGCCGGATTGGTGTGCTGGTTCGCTTTGAGGCGGACGCGGCGGCTTCCGGTTCCGAGGCGCTGGTGGAATGCGGCAAGGATGTCGCGATGCAGATCGCGGCGATGAACGCGACCTATCTCGATAAGAGCTGCGTGCCGGCTGAGGATATCGAGAAGGAAAAGGAAATCCTGATCGCGCAGATCAAGAACGATCCGAAAAACGCCAGCAAGCCTGAGGCGATCATCCACAAGATGGTTGAGGGCCGCATTGGTAAGTTCTATGAGAACAACTGCCTGCTGCAGCAGGCGTTCGTCAAGGACGGCAGCATGAACGTCGAGCAGTATATTGCCAGCAAGGCGAAAGAAGCCGGCGGCACGATGAAGCTTGTCGAGTATGCCCGTTTTGAAAAGGGCGAAGGCCTGCAGAAGCGCGAAGACGACTTCGCGGCTGAAGTGGCCAGCATGGTGAAATAAGTTCGGAAAGCAAACCGCAGCCGTCCCGCTCTGTACGAGCGGGGCGGCTTTTGTCGTGGAAAACCACTCGCCCGGCGAGTGGTTCAGGAGAGCGTAAAGCGATAAGAGACAGAGAAAAACGCCCTTTGCAAAAATGAGAATGCAGTTGGCAGACCGCATTCTCATTTTTGCAAAGGGAGGACATTCAGATGAGCCTGAACGACGTAGTCTATCACACACGAAATGGAATACCATGAGAAACGAGAGGCGGTAGGAAAGATCTTAAGGCTGCTATGTGACTGGAAAGAGGTAAAGAATATACAAGTAATGCCCCGACCATGGGCATATGCTGGTAGAGATACTGCTAAAGATGGCAGTATCGAGTCCCATGGGATACCTGAAGGGAAGGAGCGGTACGAGGCTGTACGAACAATTCGGGGAACTGAAATACAGGAGCCGAGAGTTAGGGGACTATGTGGGCACGACAGGTAAGAATGCGAGCCGTATAGCGGAGTACATTGCCATTCAATTGAAAGAAGATGAGTTGGACAAGCAGATGACTATGAATGAATTCGTCCCGTTTACGGGCGGCAAGTAACGGTCCTTGCGCGGCTGGCAGACCGTATATCTGCGAGGGCCATAGGGCTTTGCCCGCATATGAAAGGCCTCCGGCTTTGCCGGGGAATATTTACTTGGCGGGCTCATCTGGCTGCAGCGGCAGATACCATAGCAGCTGTATTTCCTCCCGGCAGCCGGGTTCACGGAAGTAGGCACGGGTATGAATACCGCCAAGCACTGCGCCCTGCCGATGGTAAAATTTTACCGCTGCAGCGTTGTTGTTCTGACACTCGATTTTCATTTCGGCGAATCCCTGTTCCCGCGACCAGTCGGCAGCCAGCGCAAACAGCCGGGTGCCAACCCCCTGCCGCTGGTACTCCGGCGACACCCGCAGATCCCACAGCACACTGAGGTCTTCCCGACCTTCAAGCATATCGACGCCGGAGGTGCGGGACGCGACCGCGGCTCCGGCAACCGGACGGCCGCCGTCGCAGGCGAGAAAAAACGCCCAGTTGGTCAGGTCGAAGCGGCGGGGCAGTTCGGCAAGCCGCTCGTACACGCCGAGGTCCTTGATCCGCGGCGGCACGGGTGTCTCCTGCAGCAGAAGACCGCCCAGACCACAGTTGACGGGCGTGACCGTGAAAATGCTGCGGATGTCCACCAGCATCGGGATGGTATCATACAGCGCCAGTTGATCCGGCGGCGTCCGTTTGTACAGCAGCATGAAAAAAAGCCTCCTCGCCCTGCGCGGTGTTTGCCGTCGGCGGATAGTGCACGTGAAGCGCCGCGGTTTCCTGGCCTCATTATAGTCGAGGAGACGTGTGCTGTAAAGAACCGGGGCACAGGATTTCGCCTGTGCCCCGGTGTATCCGTCCGGATAAAAATGCTCAATACTGCTTGTTCCTTACAATATGCACTGCGCAGGCAAAGGAAACCGCAAGCGCTGCGGCAACCAGCAGCACCAGCAGCCAGGGCAGCGCCGACAGTATCGCAGGAGCAGGCTGCACCGGCAGATGATCGGGATTCCGCAGCAGGGTGCTGATCCCGCCGGAAATTGCTGCCGGAACGGCACACGCCAGGATCATCACAATCCGTCCTTTGTTGACGCCGAATTTGTAAAAGAGCGGGAACATAACCGCGGCACAGAATATGCCCACACCCAAGCTTGCCGTGGATACCACCAGGGCACCGGCAATGCGCTCCGGCTCATTGCGCACCGCATAAATGACCGCCTGCAGGCCGGTGATAAAGCCGGTTCCCAGCAGGCCGAGGGACAGGCTGGTGAGATAGCGGGAGAGCACGATCTGCCACGCGGCGGCCGGCGTGGCCGCCAGCAGCTTGTCAAAGTGTGCCTGCTCGTCGTAGGCGAAGCAGTTGATTGCCAACAGCACGACCAGGGCGCTGAAAACGCTGGTAAGGAAACCGCTGTCTCTGGCGGCGAAGAGCCCGACAAATATCACGATATAAATGAGCATAAACAGCAGCTGACGGTTCAAAACCATCCAATCCTTGACAAACAGACTTCTGACGGTTTTCACAGCGACATCCCTCCCTTTCGCGCCGGGTCCCCGGCAGCAGTGTTTTTCTCCTGACGGGAGAAGCTGAGCATGATTTCCTCCACGGTTGGCCGTTCGACGGCCAATTCCGGATAGCCGGCGAGGTCCGCCCGCATGCACAGCGCTTCCCCGCCAAAGCTGTTTTCGCGCAGGCCGATCAGCCGGTCCCGGCCAAGACGGCCAAGCTGTTCATGGCTGCCTTTGACCAGCACGTATTTATCCCGCAGTGCATCCTTTTCCTCGTGGAAAACCAGCCGGCCGTGGGACAGCATCGCGATGGTGTCTGCAATTTTGTCAAGGTCGCTGGTGATGTGGGTCGACAGTACCACCGCCCGCTGGTCGTCCTGCAGGAACTCCAGGAAAATGTCCAGAATTTCATCCCGCACCAGTGGATCGAGCCCGCTGGTCGGCTCGTCGAGGAGCAGCAGCCGGGGATTGTGACTGAGCGCTGCGGCAATGGACAGCTTCATTTTCATGCCGCGCGAAAATCCCTTCACCTTTTTGTTCTCCGGAAGGCCAAACCGGTGCAGGAAACTGGTGTACACTTCGGTGTCCCACTGCGCATACAGCCCGCGCATATAGCGCCCGACCTGCCGCGGGGTGAGAATCTCATGGAAGCAGGGTTCGTCAAACACCACGCCGATCTGCTGTCTGACCGCCGCCGCGTCCCGGATGTTATCCAGGCCAAAAACCCGGATTTCGCCGGCATCCCGGCGCAGCAGGTTGAGGATCAGCTTGATGGTGGTGCTTTTTCCCGCGCCGTTCGCCCCGACAAGACCGGTAATGGTACCCGGTTCAACGGCAAGATTCAGATTATCGAGGGTAAAATCGGAAAAACGTTTGGTCAGATGGTGGATTTCCAGAATATTGGCCGACATGGCTGTTCATCCTTTCCCGCCCGCACGGCGGCTCAGTCTTCCTCCTGGTACAGCAGATGCACGAGGGCACACACCTCGTCCGCCGTCACGCCGCCCAGCTTTGCCGCGGATACCGCATCGCTCAGATGCGCTTCCATCCGCTGCCGCTGTTCCTCACGGAACAGCTCGGCATTCTGCGCCGCAACAAAGCTGCCGCGGCCGGTCATCGTGACGATGAATCCTTCCCGCTCCAGCTCCTCATAAGCGCGCTTGGTGGTGATCAGGCTGATGCGCAGCTCTTTGGCCAGCAGCCGCATTGAGGGCAGCGCTTCACCCTCCTGCAGTTCGCCGGCCATGATGGCACTTTTGACCTGCCGCACGATCTGTTCATAGATCGGCGTATCGCCGGTGTTCCGAATCACAATATTCATCGGTTCCCCTCCAGTGTGCTTATTGTATATATAGTATATACACAATATTTTATTCCTGTCAAGAGTCGGAAAGCAAAAAATTTTTCCAGCCGGGGGGCTGGCGCAATGAACGCCGGGAGATATCGGTGGAAATCAGCATCGGCAGCCGCTTTGCGCAAAATGGTTTTGCTGTGATACAAAACCCGCCCGGACCTGTTAAAACAGGTCCGGGCGGGTTGGCTTACCGATTTTTGCACCGTCTGCGGTACAGCAGGAGGGTACCGGCCATCATCAGGGTGAACATCGCCAGGAGGTACAGCGGAAAAAAGCGGATGCCGCCGGCCTGCGCAATCAGACCGAACAGTGGCGGCATCAGCATGATGCCGAGGTAGGAGGCGGCCATCTGCGTACCCATCACAGCCTGGGAGGCATCCGCGCCGAAATGGGTCGGGGTGAGATGGATCATATTTGGAAAAACCGGACCATTTCCCAAGCCAATCATAAACAGAGCAAAACCCGCAAGGGCAGCCGGCTGTGCAAAAGCCAGCAGAAAGACGGCGGCCAGGGTGATGCCCTGACCGATATGGAGCAGCTGCCGGGCGGACAGCTTTCCGGACAGCACGCCGGACAAAAAACGACCCGCCGCCATGCCGATGTAGTAAAAGGTGATCGCGCGGGCGGCAGCGTCCACCGGCATGCCTTTGGCGCCGGTCAAAAAGGTGCTTCCCCAGACGCCGCAGGTATATTCCAGCGCGCAGGAACCGATGAACACGAGCCAGGCGACCCGCACGCCGGGAATACGCACCGCCTGCATAAGACCGATGCTGCGGGACACTTCCGCGTCCGGGGAGGGAACCGAGCGGCCGGCCCGTTTCCATAGCGGCAGTGCGAGAAGGGTGATCGCGGTGATGGCCAGCTGGAGCCAGAACACCGAGCGGTAGCCGCCCCGCCAGCCGTCGCTGCCGGAGAGTGCCAGCGAAAGCAGATACGGGCTCAGGGACACCCCGATGCCGTAAAAACAATGCAGGAAACTCATATGACTGGCGCGGTAATGCAGGGCAACATAGTTGTTGAGTGCCGAATCCACCGCGCCGGCACCTAGTCCAAGCGGCACAGAAAACAGACACAGCCACAGCAGGTTTGCGGAAAACGAAAAGCCCAGCAGTGCGGCGGCGGTCATCGCGGTGCTTACGGCTGTTACCCATCCGGTGCCGAACCGCCGGATTGCCCGGGTGCTCAGCAGACTGGAAATGACTGTGGAGGCGGAGATCAGCAGTGTGACGGCGCTCGCCGCACCGACCGGAAGGCCGAACGATGTATATATGGCGGGCCATGCCGTTCCAAATAAAGAATCGGGTATGCCCAGCCCGATAAAGGCGATATAGATCACGACAAGCAGTACCGTTGTCACATGGCAGCGCTCCTTTTGACCTTTACTGCTGACAGTATAGCCGCTTAAAAGGCAGGATGTCAAGAAAAAGGCACCGGCGGAACCCGCCGGTGCCCTGGATGCTTGTGGAAGAAAATGGCTTGCTGCATACAGGCGCCGATCAGGCGTCTTTTTCCTTTTTGCGCAGGAAACGCAGCAGGACGAAATCAAAGAACGCCACGACCGCCGCCGCAATTACCGCAATCTGCAGCAGGCCGAAGCCCAGCCCTTCCGGTTCCGCGGCGATTTCCGCGAGGATATCCCGGATGAACACGCCGCCGCATACGGCCGCAGCGGCGACCCCTATAAACGGAATAGCGGTGAACAGGCCGCGCAGGCTTGGTGATTTTTCCGCGGGCAGCCGGCGCGAGAAGCGGCCCATCATCCAGAAATTGACCGCCAGCGCGGCACAGATAACGGTAATCACCACCACGGCTACCCAGTCGACCGATGTGAGGCCCACGATCGCGAAGGCGCCGGTTTCCACGTCCTGCAGCTGCGGCGCGATCTTCAGCACGTCAAAAATTACGGCGGCCGCAATCGCCGCTTTCATCAAGCCGGAGAACAGCACCTCGAAATCACTGCGCTGCTGCTGCGGCAGTGTGCGGGTGATCGACTCGCTGCGGAAATCCAGCACGCGGGAGAGGTAGACGGCGCCCACCATCGTGATAAGGATTTCCGGAATCATGTAGGTACCGTTGTAGCCGATGGAATACAGCCAGGCGTCCTGCGCGGGGATCGAAATGTCCCGCCATACCGCATAGCCGGAGATGATGTGGCAGAGATAGCGCAGCGCGCCGGTGACCAGCGCGGCGAGCGCCAGGCCGGTGGACGGATCCTTGATTTTGCGGAACAGACCGCCCAGACCGAGCACACCGAAGGCGATGATGTAGTCGAACAGCACGATCATGACCGCGGCAAAGGCACCAGTGGCGTAGGAAAGATTATTTGCGCCCAGCAGCAGCTGAAGCAGGCCGAAGGCCAGCGCGGTGAACAGGCCCCAGCCGGTGCCGTGGCGGTAGGCAATGATGAGCACCGGCAGCATGCTGCATGCGGTGATGGATCCGCCGTATGGCAGATCGAGGATTTTGACGATGCTCAGCACCGTGGCGAACGCCAGCATGATGGCGCTTTCGGTCAGGCGGACCGAGCGGGTCATGGGTTTGCGTTGGTTCATGGGGATTCCAGCCTTTCTCAATGTCCGGGCACCGGCTGAAAAACGGCACAAGCGAACAAAAACCCCCTCCACATGGGTGTGGAGGGGGTAGACAGGACGCTGCAGGCGGCGCAGAACGCGCCGCATCCTATGAAAACATCCCTCCGCCGGTATTATCCGGATCAGGTTTCAGGGTTTAGAGCCGCGAGCTCATTCTCAGCCGGCCGGTCCGCCAGCACCCCTTGTTCACTTTTTCGCTTTCCGGGTGTCCGCAGGAAAGCAGAATTTTTCCTGCACGATTACTTTACACGATCCGACCGTTTTTGTCAAGCATCTGACGCGCCGGAAAACAGCCGGAAATCGTGGGCTTAAGCGGGCTGAGGCCCTTCCATAGCGTCACCCGGGGCCGAAATTTGTTGAGGTAAGCGACGAAATCGCGGGAAAGACGTCAAAATCCGGTGATAATGCCAAACTTTGCAGGATGAAAAAATAGGACTTGCAAAAATCTTTCGCATATACTAAAATTAAAAGGCATTTACGAATACAATTGCAATCTGAAAGGAGCCTGTTCTTCATGCCAATGTTGAAGGACCTGTCCAGGGAACAGTTGGAGGCCCGTCTGCGCGAGCTGCAGGCGGAGTACGGCGCGGCGTGCGCGAAGGGGCTGAAGCTGGATATGTCCCGCGGAAAGCCCGGCCCTGAGCAGCTGGACCTGACGATGGATATGCTCACCTGTGTGGACGTGCGCAGCGGATGCCGGATGGCGGACGGCGCCGATGTGCGCAACTATGGCCTGCTCGACGGGATTCCGGAGGCGAAGAAGCTGTTCGCGGATATTCTGGAGATGGCACCCGAAAATGTGATTGTGGGCGGCAACTCCAGTCTGAATCTGATGTTTGATTATATTGCCCAGGCATACAGCCGCGGGGTGTGCGGCGGTGAGCCGTGGTGTCGGCAGGGAAGGGTAAAATTCCTCTGCCCGGCGCCGGGCTATGACCGGCATTTCGGCGTGACCGAGTATTTCGGCATCGAGCTGCTGACGGTGGATATGACACCGGACGGTCCCGATATGGAGCAGGTGGAGCGTCTGGCGGCGGAGCCGCTGGTCAAGGGCATCTGGTGTGTGCCAAAGTATTCCAACCCGGACGGCTACACCTATTCGGACGAGACGGTTCGCCGGCTCGCGGCGATGAAGACGGCGCCGGATTTCCGCATTATGTGGGACAACGCGTACTGCCTGCACCATCTCACCGACACGCCGGATATGCTGCTCAATATTTATGACGAGCTGAAAAAGCACGGCAACGAGGACCGGGTGGTGATGTTCTGCTCCACCTCCAAGATCAGTTTCCCGGGCGCCGGCGTTGCGGCAATGGCGGCCAGCCCCGCTAACATCGTGGACATCAAAAAGCGGATGTCCAGCCAGACCATCGGCTACGATAAGATCAACATGCTGCGCCATGTGCGCTTTTTCCAGGATCTCGACGGCATCAAGGCGCATATGCGGCTGCATGAGGCCGTTCTTCGTCCGAAGTTCGCTGTGGTTCTTGATACGCTGGAGCGCCGGCTTGCCGGTCGCGGTATTGCGTCCTGGCACAAGCCGAACGGCGGTTATTTTGTCAGCGTCAACGTGATGGACGGCTGTGCGAAGGAGACGGTGCGGTTGCTCAGGGAAGCAGGCGTGGTGATGACCGGCGCCGGCGCAACCTATCCTTATGGGCACGACCCGCGGGATGCGAACATCCGCGTTGCGCCGACCTATCCGCCGCTCGGCGAACTGCAGATGGCGATGGAACTGTTCTGCGTGTGTGCAGAGCTGGCCTGCATCAAAAAGCTGCTGGAGGCATAACATAAGGAACCGAAAAACGGTATCCCCGGGTCTGCTTTGGGCGGGGATGCCGTTTTATTTTGGGAAAAAGTGTTGTTTTTGGGATTGTCATCTCCTCAGTCTTTGCCCGTGTGCCGGTTTCCGCCGGTACGCGGGCGTTTTTCTTTGTGGGGAAAGATTGACGGCGATGGAAAAATCCTGCCTGCTGCTTTGTGCAAACGATAAAATTTCCCCGGTAAATAGGTGGGAAACGTTGACTTTTCTGCTCATTGCTAATATAATAGGAAACATTGATGCTGGGGCGCGGCGCAGGTTGTCCCGCCGCCGAAACCCGGAGTGAGCATTGGAGGACATGTCGATGAAGCGAACACCAAAACCCGTATTCTTCATCGTTGCCCTGTTGATCGTAGCATTGACCTACACCACCTTTTTCGGCGTGTACAGTCAGTATGGCGACAGGACCGATACCATCATCCGCGGGGCGAAAGATATCCGCTTTGGTATCGATATCCGCGGCGGCGTGGATGTGACGTTTGGACCGGCCGATGAATCCCTGAGCGTGACCGAAGAGGAAATGGAAAACGTCCGGGGCGTGATCGAGCAGCGTCTGGTCAATAACAATATCACCGATTCCGAGGTGTATGCCGACGTTACCAACAAGCAGGTAATCGCCCGCTTCCCGTGGAAATCGGACGAAACCGAGTTTGATGCGAAGGCCGCAATCGAAGAACTCGGTCAGACGGCCATGCTCGAATTCCATATCGGCGACGAGAAGGAAGAGGTTAAGGACGAGGACGGCAATACCGTCAAGGATGAAAACGGCAACATCGTCTATAAACCGAAGGGCGAGCTGGTGCTCGACGGCAATGACGTTGACTATGCCCGCAGCACCATTCAGTACGATCAGGATACCGGCAAATCGACGCCGGTGGTCGAGCTCGTACTTAAGGAGGAAGGCAAGGAAGCCTTCTCCGAGGCCACCAAGAAACAGTATGACGCCGGCAAAAAGCCGATCTCCATCTGGCTGGACAACGATATGCTGTCCGCGCCGAACGTGGAGGCACATATTACCGACGGCAAGGCGGTTATCTCCGGAGCCAATATGGATGCGGCCTACTGCACGGAGCTTGCTAACCTGATCAACTCCGGTGCGCTGCCGTTTGCCATCGAGGTCAAGGGTTCCGGCACCATCACCCCGACTATGGGCGAAAAGTCTCTGGACGTCATGGTGATGGCCGGCATTATCGCTTTTGCGCTGGTTTCGCTGTTTATGCTGATTTACTACCGTCTGCCCGGTTTTGTGGCAGTGATTTCCCTGCTTGGCCAGGTCGCCGGTTCGATTGCGGCGGTTTCCGGCTATTTCGGCGTGTTCAACAGCTTTACGCTTACCCTGCCCGGTATGGCCGGCATTATCCTGTCAATCGGCATGGGCGTGGATGCGAATATTATTACGGCCGAGCGCATCAAGGAAGAAATCCGCGCCGGCAAAACCATCGACGGCGCTATCGAAAAAGGGTCGCAGAACTCCTTCTGGGCGATCTTTGACGGCAATATTACGGTTATGATCGTCGCTATCGTGCTGATGGGCGTCTTCGGACCGCCCTCCGGCATCTGGTCCACCGTGCTCAAGCCCTTCCTGTTCTGGGCGCCCGTATCGACCACCGGTGCGGTTTATTCCTTCGGCTACACCCTGTTTGCTGGCATTATCTTCAACTTCGTCATGGGTGTGACCGCTTCCCGTCTGATGTTGAAATCGGTTTCCCGCTTCAAGTTCCTGCGGAAACCCTGGCTGCTGGGAGGGTATAGGAATGAAAAAACAGTTTGATTTTATCGGGCACCGCAAGGTATTCCTGATTATCTCTCTGGTAATCATCGTTGCGGGAATCCTCTGCAGCATTCTGATGCCGATCGATCTGGATATTTCCTTTAAGGGCGGCACGCTGGTGCGGTACACCTTCAGCGGCGACTTGGACGAAGGCCAGGTGGATGACTTTGTCAGTGCCCAGCTCGGCCGCAGCGTTGAGGTTCCGCCGTTCAGCAGCGATATGAGCGGCACCAGCCTGATTGAAATTTCCCTGCCCGACCAGCTGTCGGTGGAGGAGCTGGATGCCCTGCATGCCGCGATGGCGGAGGAGTACAGTGACCACAATATCACGCTGGTACAGGCCAACTCGCTTAAGCCGTCCATGGGACGCAACTTCCTGATCAAATGTCTGGTGGCCGTTGCGCTGGCTGCGATTTTCCTTGTGATCTATGTGGCGCTGCGCTTCCGCAAAATTGGCGGCTGGTCCGCCGGTGCGATGGCGGTTGCCGCGCTGTTCCACGATCTGCTGATTGCATTCTTTGCGTTTGTGGTTTTCCGGATTCCGCTCAACGATAACTTTGTGGCGGTGCTGCTGTCCATTCTCGGCTATTCGCTCAACGCCACCATCGTGGTGTACGACCGTATCCGTGAGAACCGGCGGCTGATGGATGCCAAGACGCCGCTGAGCGAAATCGTGAACGTCAGTCTGAACCAGTCCTTCACCCGTACACTCAACACCAGCATCTGCACCTTCCTTGCGATCGGCACGGTGGCGGTGATTGCGCTGGCGATGAATCTCGAGTCCATTGTGAGCTTTGCGGTGCCGATGATGTTCGGTGTGCTTTCCGGTTTCTATTCATCGGTGTGCCTGTGCAGCCCGACCTGGGTGCTGTGGCAGGAACACCGTGATAAGAAAGAGGCGCTGAAAAAGGCGGCCGGTAAAAAGGCGAAGGCATAAATCGTATAACAGCAATTTTTAAAGGAGACGGGTAACGCCGTCTCCTTTTTCTCTGCATATTCCTCCCACAATTCCGCACAATAAGGAAAACGAAAACAGGGAGGAATACACAATGAATGCGAACCAGGAGTTGCTCAACGGGATTTACCAGAACGCCGAAATGGGCAAGGAAACCATTGCCCGTCTGATCAAGGAAACCAACGATGTGGCATTCCGCAAGGTGATGGAAAATCAGCTGACCGAATACCAGGAGATTTTTGACCAAAGCCAGAAACAGCTGCAGGACAGGCACCAGAAGCCGGAGGGGCTGACCGGCATGGAAAAGGCGAGCACCTACATGGCGCTCAAAATGAACACGCTTACCGACAAAACATCTTCGCATATGGCGGAGATGCTCATTCAGGGGAGTACAATGGGATCGGTGGATATACAGAAGCAGCTCAATAAATACAGTGAGGCGGACACCGATGTGCGCCGGCTCGGCGAGCGGCTGCTGAAAACGGAACAGCGCAACATTGAACAGTTACAGCAGTATCTGTAACGCGGCGGCATCGGTTGCCGCCCGTTTTGCGAAACCGTCTGCGGGCCACCTTGGGTGGCCCGCTTTTTATATTGCACGGATGCACAGCGGTATATGTTCCCGGACATCGGAAGAATCGGCGGCCGCGGCGCCGTCATACGGCAGATTCGACAGAATGTGCCGGCGATTGTCTCGACAAATTTCATCGTCCGGGATGGAATTCCCCTTGTCAGAAATACGCGCACTGTGCTATAATGAAGAATAAATTATCCGTTCAATACCGACGGCGCAGGTCTGGATGCCCGCCGGAATATAAAGGAGGAGAAAACGTGGTCAATACGAACGCGGGGGAAAAATTCCTCAAAGAAGGGCTCACTTTTGACGATGTGCTGCTGATTCCGGCCAAATCGGATGTGCTTCCCAAGGAGATTTCGGTGGAGACCCGGCTGACCAAGTACATCACCCTGAATACTCCGCTGATGACGGCGGCAATGGATACGGTGACCGAAGCGCCGATGGCGATTGCCATCGCCCGTGAGGGCGGCATCGGCGTCATCCATAAGAACATGCCGATCGCCGATCAGGCCGACCACGTTGACCGCGTGAAGCGTTCGGAAAACGGCGTCATCGTGAATCCGTTTTTCCTCTCTCCCGAGCATTTGGTGTCGGATGCCAACGAATTGATGGGCAAGTACAAGATTTCCGGCGTGCCGATCTGCCGCGACGGCAAACTGGTGGGCATTCTCACCAACCGTGATATGCGCTTCCTGACCGATTTTTCCCAGAAGATTGAAGAAGTTATGACCAAGGAAAATCTGGTCACCGCGCCGGTGGGCACGAATATGGAACAGGCGCAGGAGATTCTCCGCCGCCACCGGATCGAAAAGCTGCCGATTGTGGACGAGCAGGGTTACCTCAAAGGCCTGATTACCATTAAGGATATTGAAAAGGCGGTTAAATACCCGAATTCCGCTCGTGACAAGGACGGCCGGCTGTTGTGCGCGGCGGCAATCGGTGCCACGGCGGATGTGCTCGAACGCGCTTCGGCGCTGGTGGACGCGCAGGTGGATGCGCTGGTGCTGGATTCCGCTCACGGCCACAGCCAGAACATACTTAATGCGGTGTCCCGTGTGAAGGCGGCTTTCCCGAACGTATCGTTGATTGCCGGCAATATTGCGACTGCCTCGGCGGCGGAAGCGCTGATCGCGGCGGGCGCGGATGCGATCAAGGTCGGCATTGGACCCGGTTCCATCTGCACCACCCGTGTGGTCGCCGGTATCGGTGTGCCGCAGATCACGGCGGTATACGATGCCGCCTGCGTGGCGTCGAAATACGGCATCCCGGTGATCGCGGACGGCGGTGTGAAATATTCCGGCGACCTGGTCAAGGCGATTGCGGCGGGTGCGGATGTCGTGATGGTCGGCTCGCTGGTGGCCGGTTGCGAGGAATCCCCCGGCGACACCGAGATTTACCAGGGACGGCAGTTCAAGGTGTACCGCGGCATGGGCAGCCTTGGCGCGATGGCGCACGGCAGCAAGGACCGCTATTTCCAGGAGGACAACAAGAAGCTGGTTCCCGAAGGGGTCGAGGGCCGCGTGCCGTACAAGGGGCCGCTGTCCGAGACGGTGTATCAGCTGATGGGCGGCCTGCGCGCCGGCATGGGCTACTGCGGCTGCCGCGACATTCCGTCGCTGCAGAAAAACGGTCAGTTTGTCCGGATCACCGGCGCCGGTTTGAAGGAAAGCCATCCGCACGATATCCACATCACCAAGGAAGCCCCGAACTATTCCATCAGTCTGTAAGAAAGACAAGCGCCCGGATGCCGCAGCATCCGGGCGCTT